>JAAEMD010000318.1 GCA_024225875.1 bacterium | reverse complement strand
CAAACGAAGCAGCATGTCTCAGACTTTTATCTGCTGTTGTTCTTGAAATTCATGAAGATTGGTTGTCAGAAAGGAGATATTTGCCTAATGAAATAAACGATTCAGATATTGTTGGAAATAGAATTTACAGAAAGAAGGTTGCTTAATCAGAGAAAAACTTTTGCGCTTCTATAAGAATATCAAAAAATAATGTCACAGTGTACTAGTGACCTGAAATAATAAAGGTAGTCAAGGCCTTGTGCTTTTACTTCTTTTATTATTTTTGGTTGTCCTCGGACACAATTTATTTGACAGTATCGACTTAAGAATCTGGAGGGATAAAAGAGGCCAATACACCATGAGGATTAGGTGTAATACAAGAACTTGTAAAAACATTTGGAGAAAATTTGGAGAAAAAAGTTTTTCGAGGGATTGAGAAAGTAGTTCAAAATGCTATTTTTAAACTCAAAAACAATGGTACGCCCGAGAGGATTCGAACCTCTGACCTACGGATTAGAAGTCCGTTGCTCTATCCAGCTGAGCTACGGGCGCATATTTTAACGAGCATCAAAGTAAGTGGAAAAATCGTCCGGATTTATTTTATCAATAAAATCTTTAAACTGCTTTGTTTCTTCTTCATCCTTTTCAGCATTAACCATTTTTGCTTTTAACATTACTGATTCAGTTACATAAATAGGTGATTTTGTTCTTACAGCTATAGCAATAGCATCTGATGGCCTGGAATCAATTTCAATTATATCAGCAGTATTGTCTTTGGTAGATATTTCAACAGTAGCATAAAAAGTATTATCTAAAATATCATTTATAACAACCCTTTTCACATTACCATTAAGTACATTAATAGTAGTGGTTAAAAGATCATGTGTCATAGGACGTGGCGGTTTGAACTCCTGAAGCTCCATTGCAATAGATGCTGCTTCAAACATTCCGATCCATATAGGCAGAAAATTGCGTTCTTCCATGTCTCTTAATAACACAATAGGTGACATGTTTTTCGGATCAAATCCCAGCCCCCCTAATTGCATTTCAATCATTTTTTATAAACCTTACTTTTTAACAAACTTAACAATATCGTCAAATACTTCAGGGTTACTGATAGCTATTTCAGAAAGCATCTTACGATTCAGTTCAACATTTTTTTTATTGAGCAGACCAGTAAATTTTGAATAACTTATTTCATTTTTTAGAGCTGCATTAATCCTGGTAATCCAGAGAGCCCTGAAATCCCGTTTTCTATTACGGCGGTCTCTATATTTATTAACTAATGCATGCATCACAGCCTGATTAGCTTGTCTAAACAGTTTGGATAGTGATCCTCTGAAACCTTTTGCCTGCTTTAAAACTGCTTTTCTGCGTTTTCTTGCTACATTGCCTCTTTTTACTCTTGACATTTTTTATGACTCCTAAATCTTATACAATACCAGGCAGCATGCTTTTTACCTTTGCTGTGTCAGCTTTTGCCAGTGTTTTTACCCCACGCTTATTTCTTTTTGTTTTTGATGATTGTTGCTCAAGCAAATGCCTTTTCCCAACACTTCTTCTTTTTATCTTGCCGGAACTGGTTACTGTAAAACGTTTTTTAGCGGCACTTTTAGTTTTTAATTTATTTTTCATCATTATCCCTCTATATATTATATTATTTAGGACTGAACGTTATTATCATTGAACGGCCTATATCAGATATTCCCCCATTAGCCAAACCATACTCCTGTATTTCTTCAATATATTTATTAAGTAGTTTTATGCCTAATTCACGATGTATTATTTCACGTCCCCTGAAAAATATTGTTATTTTTAATTTATAACCTTTTTGTAAGAACTCTATTCCTCTTTTTAAACGAACCTCATAATCATGTAGAGAGATCTTAGGCCTCATCTTAAGTTCTTTACTTTTAGTATTCTTTTTTGCCTGCTTCTCTTTTTTCTGCTGCTGATATCTAAACTGGCCAAAATCCAGCACCTTACATACAGGAGGAGTGGTTTCTGATACCTGTAATAAATCCAACTCATTTTCTAATGCCTGAGCCAGAGCATGTTCAATAGGTACTATACCAACCTGGCAACCGTCTTTGTCTATTAACCGTACTTCTTTGGCTCTTATTTTATTATTTAAGATGTGTTTTTTTATTATTAATTCCTCCATTAAGAAAATAAGGTTTCAGGTATTTAAAAAAAATACAAGGAAGCTAGTATATCACCGCTAAAAATAGCGTGTCAACTTCAAACCTTATTTACTGTATTATTTTTAATAATACTTATAAATTTATCCAGTGTCATTTCACCCAGATCTCCCTCATCTCTGGATCGAACCGAAACAGTATTATTATCCTGCTCATTCCTGCCTGTTACTATCAGATAAGGTACCTTTTGCTTTATACCAAGACGTATTTTATAACCTATCTTTTCTGAACTATCGTCAATATCAGCTCGAATATCTTCCTTTTTAAGTTTTTCTACAATCTCCCTGCTGTAATCAAGGTTATGTTCTGATATGTTAAGCACTTTAACCTGGGTTGAAGCAAGCCATAATGGAAATTTTCCAGCATAATGTTCTATAAGAATCCCAAAAAAACGTTCTATCGCACCAAGCAGTGCCCGGTGTATCATATATGGTCTCTTCTTATTTCCATCAGACCCCACATATGACATATTGAAGCGTTCCGGCAAATTGAAATCAAACTGTATAGTTGAACACTGCCATTCCCGGCCAATAGCATCTTCAATTTTTATATCTATTTTAGGACCATAAAAAGCACCGCCTCCTTCATCAAGCTGAAAGGGTAAATTTAAAGTTTCGATCGCTGTTTTAAGTGCATCCTGGGCCTTTTCCCACTGATCCTGTTTACCAACATATTTTTCAGCTGGTTTGGTTGAAAGAAATATATTAAATTTATCAAATCCAAAAACATTTAACATATCGATTGAAAATTTCAATGTTTGTAATATTTCGTCATGTACCTGATCAGGTGTGCATATTATATGGGCATCATCCTGCGTAAATCCTCTGACACGTAAGAGACCATGCAGTGTTCCAGACCTTTCATACCTGTAAACAGTGCCCAGCTCAGCTAAACGGACAGGTAGTTCCCGGTAAGATCTATTTGTATTCTTATAATAAACAATGTGGAAAGGGCAGTTCATAGGTTTTATATAGAAATCATGGTTTTCAATATTGACAGGTGAATACATGTTGTCATTATAAAAATCCAGATGCCCACTGGTTTTCCATAAGTCAGCAAGTCCGATGTGCGGTGAATAAAACAGTTCATAACCTGCCTTATAATGCTCTTTTTTCCAGTAGCCTTCTATAATATCTCTTATACAGGCCCCCCTGGGATGCCACAAAACCAGGCCAGCCCCTGTTTCTTCTGTCATACTAAACAGGTCAAGCTCTCTGCCTAGAACTCTATGATCTCTTTTTTTTGCTTCTTCAAGTCGATTTAAATAGCTTCTCAAATCTTTTTTGTTGAAAAATGCAGTCCCATATATCCTTTGCAACATTTTATTTTCTTCCGAACCTTTCCAATAGGCTCCAGCCACAGACAAAAGTTTAAAAGCAGGTATTTCACCGCTATCTTTAATATGAGGACCTTTGCATAAGTCTATAAAAGAGCCGCATTTATAAAAAGAAAAATCAGCCGCACCCAGATCTTCTATTAATTCAATTTTATAGATCTGATTTTTCTCTCTCATTAAAGAAAGAGCCTCTTGTTTATCTAAAACTGAATATTCGAACTGAGTTTTTCTTTTAACTATTTCCTGCATTCTATTTTCAATACGATTAAGATCACTTTGTGTCAATTTATGTTTAATATCAAAATCATAATAGAATCCTGTACTTATTGAAGGACCTGTTCCCAGGATAGTATCAGGATAAAGTTCGGTAACAGCTTGAGCAAGCACATGTGCAGTACTATGGCGTAACGTTTCCAGGGTCATTGCCACAGTCATATCTAGTTCAGATTAAGAGGGAATCCAAACAAGAACTCATCATGGTTTCCAGGTGAAGGCTGCCTGGGATAGGTATCTGCGTGTTTTAAATTGGCAGCACCCTCATCCATCATATTAAATAAACTTTGAATATCATTATCTATTTTAGGCATAATATCCGGCATTTTTTTGCATTTAATCGAAACTTCTTTTGATTTACCAAAAGATGTCAAATCAAAATCAAAAACACGCCTGTGTTCTTTTTTATTTTTTGTAGTATCCATTATTATTTCAGTATATGCATCTGACAAAATAATATTTTCCAGTAAACTTCTGGTAGATCGGTTGATATGTCTTGCTATTGATCTGCTTAACTTCAACAAGGCTTCTTTTTCAGTAACACCTATACCTTTACAGGAAGGAAATGCGGGACAAACTGCTTTATATTTAGTCTCACCAAAAGTAATAATTATTTCTAAAAAATCATTCATTTTCAATTTACAAAAACTCCTTTAATAATGAATTAGTCCAGAAGAATAGCATAATAAGTAGTTTTTTTAAAGAGAGACTGCGTCTGACAGTTTACAGAAAAATGGAGTATGATGTACCTATAGTATAAAAAAGGCTGTTTCGATTGTTTGATATATCAAGTATAGCCGCTCTGACTGAAAAATCATTTGTTACATAATAGTGCAGCCCTGCATTTAAAATATAAACTTTCCGTTCACCATTAAAATCAGCTAAAATACTAAGTTGATTGGAAAGCATGTATTCAATACCACCCATAATTGAGGGGTCAAGCTCTGCTGTTGTAAAAATAGACCTGAAACCAAGATGAGCACTTAATCCACCTTTAAACCTTTTAGAGGCCACAAGATAAACACTCGTATTATCAAGAGAGGTAAGATTCTCCAGGCCGATTGCAAATGACAGCGGATATCTTGCCTGGTCTGACATCAGATAATATTTCAGGTTAAGAAAAACACCTTCCTCTGGATAACGGCCACCTGTTAAACCCAGTTCACAGCCCTCAAATGTTCCCAGGTTCATTTTGTAATACCAGTCCTGTTGAAGCGCCTCAGCGAAAATAAAGTCCACAGCCATACTCAGCTCTTTATACTTGACAGATTCAGCGGTTGGGATTGCAATCAATCCGGTAGGACCAAAGATGGTCGGGGCAGCATTAATTGATTGTGCCAGTAAAAAAATGACCACTAATATAACTATAACAAAGCACGGATATTTTTTCATTTCACCCATTATTCTTAACTTTTGATGAATAATTATCAACTATTTTACGTAAAACAGATTCTTTTTTTAATTCTTTGACATGTTCTCTGGCCGGGAATCCCGATATCATTTTATTATCAGGAATATTTTTAGTAACTCCCGATTTGGCTGCTATTACTACATTATTTCCAATTTCTATATCAGCAATCCCTGCTTGACCACCTATTTGTATATTATTGCCCAGCTTTGCTCCTCCCATAAAGGCTACTAAGCCCGTTATAATACAGTCCTGTCCTATGACAGTATTATGAGCGACATGTGTAAGATTGTCTATTTTTGTACCTTTACCCACTTCAGTATTTCCAAGACATCCTCTGTCAAGGCAGGTATTGGCACCAATTTCAACATCATCTTCAATAATGACTTTACCAGTATGCGGAATCTTATTCCATTTATTATTTTCAGGATAATAACCAAAACCATCGGACCCAATAACACAGCCGGCATGTAAAATAACATTATTACCTATTTTTACATCATTATATATTGTGACATGGGGATGGATAAAACAGTCAGAACCAATTACACAGTTGGATCCGATTGAAACATTTGACATTATTCTAGTACCTTTTTTAACTACAGTTTTTTCGCCTATTGTACAAAAAGATTTAATGGAGACTAAGGGATCAATTATAGCTGTATCGTGTATTTCGGCCTTATTTGAAAGCTTATTATCAGACTCTGAACTGATACTATCTTTCTTCACCGCAGCTATTACCTGAGCTAAAGCTTTTCTGGGATTCTTTACTATAATCTGATTTTCAACAGAACTCAGCTCTTTAAAGGTTACAAAAGCAACCGCTTTAGATTCTGATACATATTTTATATATTTTTTTTCAAGTATAAAAGTTAGTTTCCCACTGCACTCATCAAGGATAGATGAAATATCAGAGATCCTGACTTCAGGATCCCCAATTAAACTTCCATCAATTAAATCCGCTATCTCGCCTAAAAGCATTTTTATTGATTAAGTTTATCCAGAATGAAATCTGTTAAATCAAATCCACCAGAATAAACAACTCTTTTATCCAGAACTACATCTATTCCATATTCTTTGGCAACAAGGTTTCCAAGATTAATAATTTTTGCCAGAAGCTTTTCCTGTTTTTCAACTTCATTTCTAAAAATACCTTCCTGCTTTAATTTTAGATTCGCTTCTGTTTCTGTTACCAGGCGCTGAATATCTTCTTCAGATTTCTTTGCTTTTCTGGCATCTTCAATTTCTTTTCGTTTTTCTACAACTTCCTGTTGATACGCATCTCTCTTCTCCTGCAACTCCTGCTGAATGGTTTTAGCCTCTTCATAATTCATAAGGATTCTTTCCATAGCAATATATCCTATGTTATCTGCAAAAAGACTGCTTAATGAAGATATCAGGAATGTTATTACTGCTAAAGCTATTATTTTTATATTCATCATTTTTCCTTTCTAATAATTATATTTAAAATGTTTGACCTATGTTGAAATGTATACGTGAAACCCCTGAATCGTCAACCCCAAAATCAAGACGCAGAGGACCTATGCCTGGTATTATCAGTCTTGTACCAATACCTTTCCCGATCCTGAATTTACTCAGGTCCTGAATCTTTCCGGAGGTCGCATTTCCAGCATCGATAAAAATTATACCCTGGAACATATCGTTAAAAAGAAACCTGTATTCTATACTTGCAATAACCCGTTTAGTTCCATAAGCAAAGGGCGTCATATCATCATACCCCCGAACGGTTGAACTTCCTCCTATAATAAACATCTGCGAGAAAAAGATATCTTCATCATCAATCTAAGGGCTGGTCAAATAATCAAAGTCAAAACGTAAAGCAATTGTCTGCTTTTCAAAGGTCTTAATAAACTTCCTGATCCCTACAAAATATTTAGTGAAATCCAAAGAACTTTTTTCCAGTTTAAATCCTTTTTCAATGGAAATAATCTGATTATCTCCTTCAGAAGGGTTAAAAAACACATCACGTGTATCATTAGATAAATTAATCCGGTAGCTGTGTATTTTATACCCTTTGTTTTTTTCCAGTATATTTACAGACTCATATTTAAGGCTGTGGGCAGTTCTCAACTCATAACTTATCGGCCAGCCAAAAGTAACATCCACACCCTTTCTTCTCTCATTTCTGAAATCAATTTGATTCGCACCCTGCAAAGGGTTAACTGTTCCAATTCTGCCATCAGTGATCCATGTTCTTAATGTTAATGATTTTCTCTCATCCCAGAACCATGGATTATGATATTTAACCTGATAGGTGGTTGCCATTCCAAACTGGCCCCGCAGCATAATATGCTGACCGCTCCCCATTACATTATCCCAGAATACATCAGAAAAAAGAGTAAACTGAGTTATGGGGCTGTAACCTCCTCCAAAATTGATACTGGCATTCGTCGGCCTTTCAACAAGGTCTATTCTCAATTTATAGGTTTGTGGTGTATCACCTGAAAGTATACCAGGTTCCATCGCTGAAAAATAATTCAGGTTATATATTCTGCGCAAATCTTCTTTTAAAAGGGTATTTTTAATAGCCATACCAGGCTGAATCTGCATTTCTCTTCTGATTACATAATCCTGTGTCAGCTTGTTACCTGTTATTATTATTTCATCGATCTTACCTTCCATGATCTTAAATACAAGAGGGTCACCTTCTTTTGCAGGATACTTAGTTCCATAAACTTTAGCATAAGAAAACCCCTTTTCTATATACAGGTCACCTATACTTTGCATATCCTTTCTTATTGTAACCAGGTTCAGGATCATGTCTGGTTTTGAGTCGATTATACTCAGTAAAGTTTCGTCATTAATAAGTGTATTATTTTCAAATATGATTTTTTTGATCCTGGGATTTTCTTTTACCTGAAATATTACTTTTTTATGGCCGTTAATATTTTCAACACTGGATGTTACTTCTGAAAAAAATCCTGAAGAATTTATGTTTTTGATATTCTGCTTAACAAGTACAGGATTAAATACTTTTCCGGGTTTTATCGACAGGTTTCTTAAGATAACAGCCGTCTTTACACTTTTATTCCCTTTAATTTCAACTGAATCAATCAGGGTTTTACCACTATTTTTTTTAAGTCTCTTTTCTATAAGAGCAGTATAGGGATTTTCAGATTGTTCTTTAGAGTAAACTACGGAAAAAGCAGACAGGAATATTAAAAGTATCGAAATATTTTTATACATATTAAAAAGCTCTTAGAAGAGAATGCTCAGGAGTATAGCACATATCATAAAGATTGCAGCCAGTGTCCAGGTAGCTTTATTCAGACCGGCCTCCAGTCCTTTTTGAGAATTAAATATATTTGCCTGCCCTCCAATACCACTTAAACCTTCACCTTTGGCACTGTGCAGCAATACTGCTATGATAAGAGCGACAGCTGTAAATGCTTCAACTATTAATAAAAATATTTTCATTAAATCGCTCCCCGATTTTTAAATTTGTCTGAAAATTATATCTGAACTCATCATTTTTTAAAAGCCATAAATTAAATAAGGTCAGTACTAACTGCTAATTAGTACTCTTGCATTTAAAAAAAAGCCCCAATATATTAATAAGATGAGAAATTTCTTTATAGACGATAAAAGTATTGATAAAAAAATAATTTTTCAACCAGGTTCTTTTAGAAAAAAACTGGATATAATGGGAGACTTTATATTATCTTTTATTGAACCGGTTGATCAAAAGCTGGAAGAAAATAATCTGGCTGAATTTTTTATACCGGCAAATAAAGATATAAAGTCCGATATCATCTATTTTGTGATTGAACATGAAAAAATATCTGATCTGGAACGAAAATTAATACATAGATTATTTACTTTTATTTGCCTGGAAGAACTTGGCAGAATGTTTAGTAGAAAAGGATCAGATATATATTTCAAAAAAACCCCCATAGCCGCTTCAATAAATAATAAGGTTTCTGATTTCTCAAATATTTATTTTAGTTTATGTGTAAATGTTACCTCAGGAAAAGAAAATATCACAAATATCCGTTTAGATGCCAGGTCTTTTGCATTAAAAATCATGCAAAAATATATTAGAGAATACAAATCTTTAAATGAGTCATCTTTTTGAAGGAAGATAATTATGGTTGTTAACGGGTCAGTATATATAATAGGATTATTTACTTTTTTAATTCATATTACCGAAAGCATGGCCTACGGCATGCGTATAGCTGGAGTCAGGACCAGGCAAATCGCAATAGCAATGTCTTTTGTTACCTCAACCTTACTGATATCAAGATTATCAAATATGTTTCAAGCCCCTTTACTTGGGGCAATGGTTGATTCTACTGTTATGAGCAATTCTGCAGCTGCCCTGAAAGTTCTGGCAAGTAGTTTCCGGATAATCATTTTTGCTGGTTTTTTAGGATCCTTTGCCGGTGCTTTTTTTACTCCCACAGCAATCTATCTTTTTCAGAAGGCTATTAAACGTTTTCTGCATTGCGGGTCCCTGCCACTGGTGGTTTTAAGTGTTTTTCATCCTGAAAACACCTGGAAAATAATTACTGCTTTCAGATTTCCAGGAATAAGAGGGCTCAAAAATATCTCTTTAAAGAATATCCCCAAAACTTTCTTAATTATTAATATTGTTGTAACTTCTGTTTATACTATAGGAGTTCTGTGTTCATTAATGGCAGGAGCCAGCCTGCCTCATCTAAGATCAACTGCAAGTCAACTTTCAGGAATTGTAAATGGCATAGCCACAGTTCTTTTTACTCTTTTCGTTGATCCATCTGGAGCAAGGATTACAGATCAGGCTTGTCATGGACAAAGACCTGAGAGTGATGTTAAGTCTGTTGTTTTCTTTCTGCAGATGGGCAGATTGTTTGGAACTCTGGTTATCGCTCAATTATTATTTTACCCTTTCTCCCAGTATATTATGTGGGTAACAGAATATCTGGGAAAAACAATCGTATAAAAAGGATCTTTATTTTATAATTTAAGGAAATGAATGTAGATGAATACCTGGCCCTGGTTAAAAAACTCAATTTAGATGAATACCTGGCCCTGGTTAAAAAACTCAATTATTACGCTCACCAGTACTTTGCTCTGGACTCTCCCAAAATACCTGACTCAGAATATGACCTGCTTTATAGAAAGCTGGAGGATTTTGAGAAGGAAAACCCTCTTTTCATTGATTATGAGTCACCAACACAAAAAATAGGGGCGGGCTCTGTTTCTTCGAAAAGCAGTATAGAAGAAGACAGTAAAGTTTCTGCTGAAAAAGTAGTAAAGCAAAAGCCATTTAAACATAAGCTGGTAATGCCTTCGCTTGGAAATGCCTTCAATAAAGAAGAAATAAAACAGTTCTACAAAAGAGTCATAAAAATAATCGAAGAAAAAACAGCTCTAGTCAGTGCTGCAAAGGAAAAAATTGACCAGGAAACCACCCCGTTATTTACTATTGAGCCTAAGATAGATGGTTTAGCAGTAGCCGTACATTATAAAAAGGGCCGTTTACTGGCAGGCTCAACCAGGGGTGATGGCACTACAGGGGAAAACGTTACAGAAAATTTAAAGACCATAGCATCTTTACCAGAAAAACTTAAAGAAGAGATTGATATTGAAGTCAGGGGAGAGGTTTTTATGAGGAAAAGTATTTTTAATAAAGTAAAAGATAAGTTTGCTAATCCCAGAAATGCTGCTGCCGGCTCTTTAAGGCAGCTTGATCCTGGTGTTACAGCTGAACGAAAACTGGATATATTTATATACCAGGGTATTGGCCCGAAAAAAAACGAGCAGGGTAAAATGCTGCAGTACTTAAAGAAAATTGGATTACCTGTAGTACCTGACTTTTATACCAGTAATAATTTAGAAGAAATATGTGAGAAATGTGAGCATATATATACTAAAAAAGATCTTTATGACTGGGATATTGATGGTGCTGTAATTAAATTAAATGATTTTGATCTGCAGCAACTTCTTGGCTCCACTAATAAAGCTCCCCGCTGGGCAATATCTTATAAATTCAAAACAGAAGAGGCTGTTACAAAATTAAAAGATATTATAGTTCAGGTCGGCAGAACAGGTGTTCTGACTCCTGTTGCTGTTTTAGAGCCCGTACGAATTTCAGGTGTACTTGTACAAAGGGCCACACTGCATAACATGGATGATATAACACGCAAAAATGTCAGAATAGGCGATGAAGTACTTATTAAACGGGCAGGAGAAGTGATCCCTGAAATCATTAAATCAATAAAGACTTTAAAAGACAGTAAAGTGTTTTATATGCCTGATACGTGTCCTGTCTGTCATTCAAAAGTCACAAAAATTGAAGAAGAGGTTGCCTATAGATGCCCCAGCATTATGTGTCCGGCTCAGGTAAAAGGTCGTATTTTGCACTTTGTTTCAAGAGAAGCTATGGATATTGAGGGTTTTGGCGAGGTACTGATCGACCAGTTAGTCGATCAGGGACGGATAAAATCTATTGCAGATATTTATTCACTTACCAGATATGAGCTGGAGAATATGGATAGAATGGGAGAAAAATCGGCCGCTAATATTTTAAGTGCTCTCGAAAACAGCAGGAGATGTTCTTTTTCAAGGTATCTATATGGTCTGGGCATACCTTTTGTAGGAAAGCATACCGCAGATATACTGGCCAGGAAATTTAAAAGTATAAAGAATCTTTTCTCAGCCTCAAAAGAAGATATAACAGGCATCTATGAGATAGGTGAAAAAGTTGCTGACTCATTATTATATGCTGTAAATAATGATGAATTCAGACTTATGATAAATAAGTTAAGCGCCTGCGGTATTAAACCAGGTTATGATTTTAAAGCCGGCAAACTGGACGGAAAAACATTTCTTATATCAGGGACTCTTAAACAAAATAAGCGATATGAAGCTGAGTTAATGATAAAGAACCATGGGGGAAGGGTACTTTCAGCTGTTTCAAAAAAACTTGATTATCTGGTTGTTGGCGATAATCCAGGCTCAAAACTTGCAAAAGCAAAAAAAATAGATAATATTAATATTGTTGATGAAGAAACTTTTTTAAGATTGATTAATTAAAGAATTAAAGGAATAAAAATTAACAGCGCATCACAATTATTAGATCAATATATAAATAACCCTCTTTTTTTACCAATAGTTTTAGTATTTGGTATTATAGGCGGAATATTCTCCTGTGCAATGCTGGAAGTTCCTTTCCTGGCCTCTATGGTATCGCTGACTGCCAGGAACAAGAAAACAGCTTTTATTAAATCCAGCACTTTCGTACTGGGCCTTATTACCAGCTATATTCTAATAGGTCTTTTTTTTGGTAAAGTAGCAGCTGTTTTTTCGAAATACGGAAGGCTTTCCTACTATCTTTTTATAGTAATGGGAGCACTATCCGTTTACTGGGGTATCAAAATCCTTTTTTTCTCCGGATCCTGCAACGATGCTAATCAATGCGGCTGCGGACATAAACACAGCAGCAACAGCATCTTTTCCAGATTCAAGAATGTTAATCACTTATCTCAGATATATTTAATCGGAAATGCCTTTGCCTGGCTGGAAACACCTGTATGTCCATGCTGTGGACCTGTTATTTATATTCTATCTGCTTTAACAATTTTAAAGGGTAAGATCCTTTTCGGTATAATTACATTTGCTGTATATTCTTTTGGACAGGGCATTCCTGTTATTATTTTTTGTGTTTTTCTTACCCATATTGTTAATCATCCTGTTTTATTAAAGAGCAAGGAGTATTTTGTTTTACTGGAGTCAAATATCCTTATATTCTTAGGTTTTTTACTTTTATGGATAGCGTAAAATTAAAGAAAATTACAACTAAGGTTCTGGTAACAATTTATTTACAGTTACTTTTTATTTTTGCCCTGCGCTCTGTTATTGTAAACCTCAGTAATGTCAGAGCATCTTACTACTCTGAATTTGCAAGCAGAAAAAGAGCTGTTACTTTATATAATAGATCTTTACTTTTAGATAAAAAGAACATTTATGCCCTTATATGGTGTGGTTATGTATATGAAGACCAGGACAATAACGATAAAGCTCAAAAATACTATGAGCAGGCAATAAAATATAACCCTGATATAGATGAGGGCTACTATTTTATGGGAGTACTGCACTCCAGAAAAAGACAATATCAAAGAGCAAAACAGTACTTTGAAAAAGCGTGTGAACTAAATGGCGCCAGATATCAGGAGTCAAAGAAGTTCCTTGAAAACCTGAACAAAAATATATAGCCTTATTCCAGGTAATTGCAAAAATATATAGCTGGTACAAATTGAACTGTCCTTTTAAATGTCTGAGTGCTGTGTACTGGCGTACATTAACGAAGTCATTTGAAAACTTTAAGTGTCGGACATTTTACTTTGGAACAGCTATATCTTTAACCAGTTAAAAGATCCAGTATTTCCTGATATTTTCTGTTTGTTTTTTCTATTATCTCTGGCGGCAGATACGGTGCCGGAGGGTTCTTATCCCACCCACTGCCTTCCAGATGGTCACGAACTATTTGTTTATCATAGCTTGGAGGAGAACTTCCTGGCTTATAATCTGACCTGGGCCAGAAACGAGAGGAGTCAGGAGTGAGCAGCTCATCTATTAGTATGATCTGATCGTCCAGTCTTCCAAATTCCATTTTAGTATCAGCAAGAATAATTCCTTTGGTACTGGCATATTCGCAGGCTTTTTTATATATTTCTATACTTTTATCCCGTAAAAAAGAGGCGGTCTCTTTACCAGTAATGTTTTCCATCGTTTCGAATGAGATATTTTCATCATGCCCCTCTTCAGCTTTTGTAGCCGGAGTAAATAATGGTTCAGGCAAAGGATCTGCCATCTTTAATCCTTCCGGCAGAGAAATACCGCAAACCTTACCGCTTTTTGTATACTCCTTCCAGCCTGATCCAACCAGATATCCCCGTACAACACATTCTATTTCTATAAGATCTGTCTTTTTTACTAACATTGACCTGTCTTTAAGAATTTCTTTATATGGTGCAGTTTCTTTTGGAAAAAGATCAGTATCAGAAGTTATTAAGTGGTTTGATATTATATCTTTAGTAAAATCGAACCAGAATTCTGAAATTCTGGTCAGCACACTGCCCTTATCAGGTATACCATTCGGTAATATGCTGTCAAAAGCAGAAACTCTATCAGAAGCAACAAAAAGTAATTTATCGTTTAGATCATAGACATTACGAACTTTACCTTTTTTAAATAATTTTAATTCCGGCAGATCCATATCTGTTAGTACAACGTTATTTACCATGAGAAAACCCTCCTGCTATTATAAAAATTACCCTGATAATTTCCTGGTATAGCTGGAACAAATTGAAATGTCCGTTTAAATGGCTGAGTGCTGTGTACTTGCGTACATTAACGAAGCCATTTGAAAACTTTAGTGTCGGACATTTTACTTTGGAGCAGCTATAGCATAAAATTTCAAGAACATGATAGCCTGAGAATACCCTGACGTGAAGACTAAAGTAAAGTTATTTAAACTGGCCCACAATAGTGTTGATGAGCAATGAGGCTGAAACAGGGTAAAAATAATAATAATGTACGACTGTACACATGCACTCAGCCATTTAAACGGACATTTTATTTTGGAACAGCTATACCTTAGTTTATTAATTATTTTATTGATATATTTAACAAAAAATATAAAACCAGCTATCAAATGCCGCAAAACCTGTATTCTCAATTTTTAATACGCCAGTGGAAAGGTGGAATCAGAGAATTAAAAAATGAAATTCAAATGTGTGTTGCTTTGTTTTCACAGGGAGAGCTGTATTGTCCTGGCGATTATACCATTAAATCAGATGGCAGTAGTTTATCTGATATTGTTAGCAATGTTGAAAACAATCAGATAGAAATAGCTTTAAAAAAGCATCAATACAATATTTCTGCAACAGCCAGACAACTCAAAATTCCAAGACAAACACTAGAGTTTAAAATAAAAAAACATCAAATAATGAAAATAAACTAAAACCTGAGCCAGGGGTTAATGCCTTGAGCCAAAGACATCTTATAGACTAGCACAACATAAATAACATCAAACAGAAATATAGTTATATAAAAAAAGTTCAATAATTTTAGTTTGGGATATTTTGTATAAAAAGCTAATGACGGGGCCGTGGTTCCTGCAAGCTTTAAAATGGCAATATATATGGATTGGCCAGCTATACTATTTCTGGTAAGAATCATATAAACGAATAAAACAGACATCAGTAAATTTTGGCCAAACGCTGCATATTTACCGTGGTAAGTGTCATCAAATTCTCTGGATATTAGTAAAACACTAAAGTAGGCAATAACTAGCGTTACTATAACTGTTGGATAAAAATATACTGTAGAAATATTTTGTAAATGGGCAGACCCAAATTTAAGGAACTGGTAAAAAATAACCAGATCAAAAAATAACCAGACATAATTAACATATCGCTGAGATTTTTTTTGTGGATGAACGAAGGAAAAAATAAACTCCCAGGATAAATTTGCACAAAGAGCCACAAACGGCATTCCATAAACAGCTTCTTTAAATCCTAATCTGATAATTAATAAGTATGTAAGAGTCCAGCAAATACCGCCTATTAGAAGCAACCCGTCACGGCATGATAATTTCTTCAAAAAACTCATCCACAAAGGATACCATAATGATATATCATTTAGTATCACTGTTGTCCGGTAAAAATAAAATAAGCTGAGAATAAAACAGGCACAAAAAAATACGTCTATGACGTGTTTTTGTATTTTAAAGCAGGCTATCCTTTAAAATTCTAATTAAAAACCAGAAAGGACAGCCTAAAATGAAGTTTAGCACAATATTAAATCAAATATTACAGTTTTACCCGCTTTATACTCTTGATTCAACAACCATTTCATTATGCTTATCGGTTTTTGACTGAGCTAAATTTCGTTGCAAAAAGGGAGCTGTTAAAATGCACTGTTTATTTGATATTAAAGCGCCAATACCAGTTTTTAATGTAATAACGCCAGCTAAAGAATCTGATGTTATAGCTGTTCCAAAATGAAATGTCCGGAAAATAATTCAGCAAACCGCAGGTTTCAGCAAATGCAGTCTGGCCACCAGCAGTAATAACATTAAGCGCCCGATCAGGTCACACATCGTTAAAATATCGTTTTACAGCAGGTTATACTGATACAGTCAGTAACTTTGATTACATAAAATATTATAAATATGGTTTCTCTTAAAACCCATCATAGCGGCTGTTTCTATTATTTGTTTATTATTCAAACCACTTTTTTTTAACCGGGCCACCTTTTCTACTGCATCATCCTCTATTTTGCCAAGCTTGATTATAAAGCTCCATTCACCTTTAATCGAAGTATTCTCCAGTTGCTTTATAACAAGCTCTATCGGACCTGAATAAAAAGTTTCATGAATTTTTGTCAGCTCTTTACCCAGATATACAGCATCAATATTATAGTTTACTGATAACCATTTCATTGTTTTTAATAATCTCTTCGCTGTTTCAAAAAAAAATAGCGGTTCATTTATTTTAGCAAGAGAACCCAGCAGCTTTTCTGCTTCAGACTGTTTTTTAGGAAAAAAACCCATAAAACAGAATTTACTGGCTAACATACCGGAGACTGAAAATAGAGCTGTCACTGCCGAAGGCCCTGGGACTGGAGAAACAGTAAACCCTTTGTTATGCATTTGTTTTATTAAATACGCCCCGGGATCAGCTATATTAGGCGTTCCGGCATCACTTACAATAGCAACATCTTTTCCCTGAGCCAGCCATTCTCCAATTAAACTGACTCTGCTTTCTTCATTATATTTTTGAAGACTTATTACTTTTGCCTTAATCTTATATCTTGAAAGCAGTATTTTTGTTTTACGTGTATTTTCTGCTGCTATATATGAAACACTTCCTAATATATCTATTAACCGGTATGAGCAATCAGACAAATGTCCAATAGGTGTCGCACAAACGTATAATATACCCTTTTCCTGCTTCAAGTTCTTGTTAACTGAAGGTTCCCTTCATAAGCATTTTTGGAAGATATTATATCCATATTAACCTTCCCTCTATAAACAGCACCTTCTTCTATAATTAATTGATCACCGGTAATATCTCCATATACTTTCCCTGTTTTACATATATGCAGTCCGCCTATTGCCTCTACATTACCGGTAATTTCACCAGCAATTATAATCCTTTTAGCAAAAACATTGGCCTTTACCCTGCTGTTTTCTCCTATATACACTTCACCCTGCGAATTAATTTCGCCTTCAAAGCCACCTTCGATTCTTATTGACCTTTGCGTCTGCAGTGACCCTTTAAAAAAGGTTTCTGATCCAATTACAGTATTAACCAGTTCACTTTTAAAAAGTGCTTTTTTTTCCATAAAACAACCTTTTTATATTTTTTTCATAACAAAGGAAATACACATAAAAATTACCACATTCTTGTACTCGCTGTAAACATATCTAAATCAAGATAGTACCTGGGATTAACTGCTTTATCCCACCTTCTAATCTCATAATGTACATGTGCCCCTGTAGACAGGCCTGTGGATCCAACCTGGGCTATAACCTGCCCCTTCTTAACAAAGGAGCCTCTTATAACCAGAATCTGCAAAGCATGAGCATATATAGTTCTGAAACCGAAATTATGATCTATAACTACTACATTACCAAAAGCCCCCGACCATCCAGCATATTTTATTATGCCATCTGCTGTTGCTTTTATAGGAGCGCCTGTCCAGCTGGGAATATCAATTCCTTTATGAAAAAATCTTTTACCTAAAATAGGGTGTCGACGCCAGCCATACCCGGACCGGATTCTTCCGTATACCGGCCAGATCGAAGGAGTTGCTGCAAACCTTGCTTTATTATGAATTGTTTTTGCATAGTGCTGATTTATTGAAGCCCTGATCTCTTCTATACATTCCTGCAGGGCCTGTATTTTCTCCTGTAAAGAACCTTTTTTAAAAGCTTCCCTGTATTTTTTTAATACTTTTGATTTTTT
>JAAEMD010000317.1 GCA_024225875.1 bacterium | reverse complement strand
GGATTATCGGCAATGAACTTAAAAAAGGCCGCTGCTTTAACTTAACTTGATAAATTGAATGTGTTTTTTGGATGCTATTCATCTCTTCTTTTCTCAGTTCTTTTGTTTTTTTGATGATTGGGCTGCGTCAGCAAGCCCTAGACAGCCTCAACTCACGCTTATTATAATCAATCATCTGATTTAAAATTTTAATAAGTTGATTGATTAGTCTGTTATTTTTTTTCAGATTACTGTTTGCAGCAGCTGTAATTTTTAATTCTGTTATGAGCTTTATTAATGTATTAATAATAATATTTTTATCACAAACACTGTGTTTCTCTCTTTTTTTAATCAGAAATTTTCTAATTACCGCCAGGCCTGTGAGTAATTGATATTTTTCGGAAAAGTCATACTGCTTTTCTGATCCATTATTGATTTCATTTCTCATTAAGTACTGTTGTCTCAATAAAGAAATTATGTCAGCTTTATCACCTGAAGATACAGAAATATCCTTTATATTGTCTATAGATATCATCAGCCTGTCTACTGTACAGGGATAATCGATATACTCTGTAGACTTATTCAGTATATCTTTCAGAAAAATATCGTGTTTTGATATTGTTATATCCATAGCCTTTAATATTATTCTATTGTAATATATATTTTAATTACAGACTAAGATTAAAACCACAACACAGTTAAATTTACAAAAAAGGGGATATCTTATTATGAACAATATTCCTAAAGTGAGCATCAATTCCAATAAAAACCAGGTACACAAAAAGGCCGCTCCAAACAATAAAAATAACGATGATAAAGTTATAAAAGATATAAATGAAATGGTAGATGCCAAAAAAGCACCTCCATCAGATTTTGAGACTATCAGAAAAGATTCTCAAAAGCACAGAGATGGAATCACTGCTCATAAAGATTATGAACAACCGACATCTGTCCATATGAATTACAATACTGCGCATACAGACCGTGACACGGCTCATACAGATGGCTCAGTAGGAAACTTTTATGATTGTCATGAGGACTTCAGCAACCATAATGATTATAATAAAGAGCAGGAGCCTCATATTGATATTCCGGCATATCATAGAGATTCACACCCTCAAGACGATAAATTTGAACATGCAAAAGTATTACAAAATATGTTAAATAACATTAAAGAACAGATAAAAACTGAAAACGACCCTGGAAGCGCTCCTTTAGATGAGGATATATTTGGCAAAGCATCTGCTATTCAGAAAAAACTCACTGCATTAAAACAAGAATTATCTAATGATAATCATAGTGATTGCTGTATCATTAGCTGATTAGATTATGTAAAATATATGAAATCCAGGTATAAATACAAACTATTTGGTAAAAATATTTTTGTCGCCAGCCATAATAGAAACTGGGGCATTTTTTCAAAACAGCAAATTTCAGGGTCACGTCAAGAAAAGAGTGTAATTTAGCCATCATAAACAAAACTTAAGCCGCCTT
>JAAEMD010000316.1 GCA_024225875.1 bacterium | reverse complement strand
TATTGTGCCGGGTATCTACGCCCACAAGTGTGGGCCCGGTTGTACCTTAAATAGGAAAAACACGTCATAGTCGTGTTTGTTTGTACCTGTTGTTCTCTCAGCCTATTTTATTTTGTCTGGACACTAGTGTCCAGAACTTTCTGTTCCTTTAAAATGGCTGGTTGAGGTTTGTTAGTATCTACAGGACTTAAGGTGTCTTTACTATTTAAATCTCCATCCAGATCTTTAAGTTCAGTTAAAAGGACTAGTTGAGATTTTTCAATATCTACAGGAGTTGCGATGCATGGACTACTTAAACGTCTTATAAGAGTTTCGTCATCAGGTCTTAGTGTAATGTTTTTACTTATACAAGACATAAGAAGTATATGAAACTGGGTTACAGGGTATGTTGGTTTTTTTTGTTTATATTCTTTTAAATATTGATGAAATGATTCTGCAAAATCACCTGTAATTTTTTCCTCACGTACTTGGCCTGGAAATAATTCTTGGAAGATACTGCATATCATTGAAGCCCCTAGAGAATATGTATCTGACTTATCACTATACTCATAAAGAGACGCTTTATCTTTGTTATACAAGTTACTATACAGTGTCGGATCTAAATAGACTTCCGTTCCAACAACGCCTGTTAATTTACCTTGCACATTTTCGATAGAACCTAATTCAGGATGAATGGACATTTTATGATCTTTTTTAACTGTCGAAAATCCAAAGTCAATTAGTTTAGCATTATATTTGCAGACTTTACCGTTCTTGTCTTTTTCCTCTTGAATTAAAATATTGCCTGGCTTAATATCTCTATGTACAACCCCCTTAGAGTGAAGCAAAGCAAGCGCTTCGGCCAGTTGTTTCATATAGATGCCTGCCATGGCAGCACCAGGTTTATGCTCTAATAAAGTACCGCATTTATACATTCCCATCACTTCAAATAAATATTTATTCCTGTTGTCTTCATCTTTCAAACAAAGCTCTGCAATGGGTTCAGAGAGAGGTTTTAAGGCCAAGTCGTTTTTTTTGTCTTCATTTTTCATTTCTCTAATATTATAGTTAATAATTGCTTCTCTCATAGTCGCTAAATTGACTTTATGTAATTCTGAATTTTTAGTGGCTATTCTTGATGTTTTTATCTTCGGCATGTAAAAATAAGGATCCATTTCATCAATAATAGGTTTTGCTTTAATATAATCAGATATTGGATTTATTTTTACCGCATAGTCTTGATTAGTCTTTTTTGATACTGCAGATAATACTTGACCATAAGCTCCGCTGTCTTGCTCATTAATGGCAAGCTTTGCAAGCGGAAAAAGCTGATACTCTTCCTGTTTAGTCTTAAAACAAATGTCATATGCTTTCATCATTGCTTCATTACCAGTACGAAGCAGGCCGACCTTCTCATTAAAATTCAAAGGAAACTTCAAAGTAGGATCCGAAGGCTTCTTTATTAATAGCTCTGTCTGTTCCAGTTTACTAAAATTTTCTACTATTGCCTCTTTTGTTTTAACGTCCTTATTAATTTCTTCTACACAAGCATTATTTATTTGAATTTGCAATTGCACTTTTTCCAGCTGATCAGCTCTAAATTTAGAGAGAAAATCACCAATATTATCGTCTTCGTTTTGAGAAAGGTTTTGAGTAGTATTTTCTTTGATTTCATCTGTACAGGCAGGTGGTTCATGGATATCAGGTGATTTCTGGATACCTTGATTATTTCCTGTTTTTTTACTTTTATTTTCACGTTCTTTTACTGTACTTTTATTATTATTGCTAGTTGGAGAAACACCAAAACAACATTTAAACATATTCATAATTAACACCTCTTTACAAAAATTAAAAACCCTGAAATACACACCAAAGCATATAAGTCAATATCAAAGATTAGTTTTATAATTATTTTTCGGAATATTTATTATTAAATTTCATAAATTTATTTTTTTACCCTGCATCCAGCTGATATTTTGAGATTAATAATATAGAGTTTTATCCATATAAAAACCGTTAGCTGTCAGACAGTATTGCCAGGTAGAATGTCTACCAGGAGACGCTGATATAATGATCCAGATAACAGAGATATTTTGCAGGGCTGATGATTTTCACAAGAAATTCGAGACTGAGTTTAGAAGATAAGCAGTCAGGGCTGTCTCAGCAAACCCTAATTTAAAACACATCAGAAATTCAGGCTGGAACCGGGTAATGAATTAAAAGAAAAATAGAAGTGTAAATCGAAAGGAAAAATTAGAAGATATCAACATTTCTGAAGAAGGAACAAAAGTCCATTATAGAAAATCTGACACCTGAACAAATTCTTGATTTGATAAAGCAGCGCTGGTCGATCGAAGTTTTTCATCGTGATCTCAAACAAACCTGCGGCCTGGAGTGCTGTCAGGATCGTACTGGCCGAGCACAGAGAAATCATACCGGGCTTACTTTAGCTAGGGCTTGCTGACGCAGCCCAATCATCAAAAAAACAAAAGAACTGAGAAAAGAAGAGATGAATAGCATCCAAAAAACACATTCAATTTATCAAGTTAAGTTAAAGCAGCGGCCTTTTTTAAGTTCATTGCCGATAATCC
>JAAEMD010000315.1 GCA_024225875.1 bacterium | reverse complement strand
GGATTATCGGCAATGAACTTAAAAAAGGCCGCTGCTTTAACTTAACTTGATAAATTGAATGTGTTTTTTGGATGCTATTCATCTCTTCTTTTCTCAGTTCTTTTGTTTTTTTGATGATTGGGCTGCGTCAGCAAGCCCTAGGTACTCTTTTTGAGCGTCCAGGGAGTAGCCTTGTTCCTGCTCTTTGGATGAAACCCTGGCATAAAGAAGGACTTTTATTTGGTTGATTTCTGTCATTTTTATCATTGTGATTTCCTTAAATTATTTTGGTGGGTTCCTCTGAGAAAATAAAGAAAAAGTTAGGATAATTTGTCAAATCCTAGTTCCAGTAAGATCAATGTAAACTCAAACACAATCGATCATCGATGAAACTCGATACATCACCTATAATAGATAGGTATGTATCATCAAAAAATAGAGGTTGAATTTAGGTTGGAATGTAGTGAAATATTTTTATGAAAAACAATGATTCACTATCAAGTCTTATATCTCAAGAGATAAAGAAATCTCATAATCCTAGTATTTGGAGAAAAATAAAATTATTTTTCTCTGATCTTTATGTTCCTTCCTGGAAGAGCTTTTTGCTTACCTTTTCTGTGATTGGAATATTTTGTATTTTGTCCTGGACCTCATGTCAATTTTTTAATATTGAAGATGCTCATCATCAAAACCTAATTGCCATTTTGGCAGGCGTAGGAACAATGATTTTTGCTTTGATTATTTTTGTGGCTGAAAGCCTCAGGGATACAAGCTCATCAGATAAGGCACGAGTATTATTAAGAGAGAGCTTTTTATTTCCGCTTTCTGTAGGCAGTATACTTGCCTTTTTCTCCTTCATTTTTCAGGAAGTGACTTTATGGAGCCTGATTCCAATATTTTTAATTGCAGGGGGAACGATTAGGGCTCTATGGGTCATCATGGGAACGTTGCTCGATAAAAATCTACTGTTAAAGAAAAGAATGTCTTTATTTAGGGATCGAATCAGACAAAATATTGATCTTGCAGTTAAAGAACGTATTGGGGTCAATATCTTTTTAAAGAGACTTGATAGTGAATCATTCCAAGCCATTCAATACAGTCCATATCAAATGGATGAAACTAATAATGCGATAAAAATAGTATCAAATAGCGCAGGTATTATTTTCGATATTGATTTTAAGAAATTAGAAAAAATATCCTTACTTTTAAGGGAAATGGCTGAAAAAAAGGGAAGAGCTTACACCGATTCTGCGCATCAAAAAAGTCTATCTTTAGGAAGCACTGATCAAGCCAAGAATTTAAAAGAAGTGCAGTATGAAGATAGCCAACTGCAAAAACGAGAAAGAATTACTAAAAAGTACGGAGATTGGGTGACTGAAAATGACACTCTCATTATTGTTGATAAGTCATTAATAGATGACGAAAAGATACTTAATAAAATATCAAATCTTTGCCACGATGCTTTTAAAATAAAAGATTCAGAATCATTTTCGGAAATTATGAGAAACGAGCTTTCAGAATTAAAAGATGTATTCTTTACTGCAATTTCAAATCACCATTTAGGTAAAATAGCTCAACTGAAAACCTTCTATATAGAAATTTCAGAGGTGTTTCTTGAGCAAATATCAATATATGGGGGGCCTTACCATTTTTCCGATGCAGTTAAAGAAAGAAATTCGCTAGAAGGAAATTGGGAGATAATTTCTTGGTTAAAATCATACATAAGAGAGATTTTTGATTTCGCAGTAAAAACCGAATCAAGAAATATAATACGAGAGGTATGCTTTCTACCGATTATGATTTCGACTAAAGCCATTCATAAGCTAGACCATTTTTTATTTCAAGAATTTATTTGGTTTCCAGAGGTTATTTACAGGGCATCTTTAAAAGTTAAGGATAACGAACTTAAAGAGTTTATGATGGATAGATCGTGGCGGTATCTTAAAGAAATTGCAGATTATCATATCGAGAGTGAGCTTAGAAAAAGTCATGATACAAATAAACAAGAACAGTTGAACTGGTTTGCAATATATTTTTATCTAATTTTCCAGAATCTAATGAAACATGCTTTTGATGAAAAAGATTTGGAGAGTTTTAAAATATTTTCTCAAGCTACTAATAAACTATTTGATTATTCTGACAACCTCCATGAGAAGAAAGATTATTTCACGGAAATACATGGTAAAAGAGAGCAAATGGTTTTTGGTTTGTGTGGACATATTTTAGATAAATACAAAAGAAATCCTGAGGATGAAACCTTAAAAGAATTTTCTAATTTGGTTTTAGAGTTAGTTCCTAATAATTTAAAGAGTATTGCCAATTTATTTTTAGAGACAAAGGGTTTTGATTGTGAGGGATTTTGGGGTTGGGGTTGGTGGGACCTGAAATCTGATGGTGAGGCACACACAATTGATTTTCAAGGTAAATTAGAAACTTTATTTGTTATCAAATCTTTGCAGATTATTTCAAAGTCAGCCTCTAAATCAGTAGAAGCTATAGAATTGCCTTATGATCGTGATCTCTCCTATTTGATTGGTGAAAACAAAAGCTTAAACTCCATCATCAATTATATAAAGGCTGATGCAGAAAAATGGTCTTTTTGTTTAGAGGGCATTGAGGACAGTCATTACAATTCTCTTTTAAGATTATTAGAAAATGCTAAAGCAGCTCAAAATAAAGATGATTTGGACAATAAAAGAAAACTTCATATTTCCGAAGTTAAAGTAAGTAAGTTTAAAAATATTGTTTATGAAAGCTTCAGGAAAAGCAGCTCTTTAAGAAATTTATTAATCAACTTAGATCTTTATGAGGCCTCAATAGATAAAAAGCCTCCAAATGAGTGTAAGAGGTTTGGCTTTAAAATCGCTGATGAAAAAGCAGCCTTTTTTGAAGAATGGCATGTTGGCTATTCTGGGTGGGGAGAAAACTATGGCAGAGGGTTAGCATCAAGTGAAAATACAGAACTTTATAAGTTGATCTCAGATTCGTGTGAAGAAAAAGAAGTTAATGAGCTCGAAAAGCTAATACTTAATCTTGGTGAAAATAGTAAAGACTATATTATTGTTACTTCAATATGGAGATTGGATGGATTACTTTCAAAAATAACTTATTTACCAAAATGGAATCTAGAAAAGAAAGAAATTTTGGAAATAGATCAGTTCAATGGATATTTTGTAGCAGATAAAATAAGAATCCCCGTTTTTAATATGTTTCTTACGGATAATAAAGAAACTCTTCTAGTGCTAAACAAAAATAAACTGGGAGTTCTCAAGCAGTACAACTCTGCAGTAGAAGGTGGCAATGTAGAAATGACCAACGAGTTATTTATTGATGTTAAAGAATTCTTAGAGAGTAACTTACTGTTAAAACAATACTTAGAGGCCCCCCCCTCATGGTTAGAAAAATTTGAAAGCGAAGAGGACAAAACTCAACACCTACAAGAGAAAGTGTTGGTTGAAGTGTTTGAGAAATATGAGTTTAATTTAGACTCCTCTTTTGAGGGGTACATTTCTAAGTTAAACCAATAGAGTATCTAGTAAGTTTCCAGGACTTTTTTTCATCCCCTCAGCCAACTGCACAAAAGCACTAATGCTAACATTCCCCCGACTTCGTCGGTTTAGAGCCGATTTAAGCACAAAAACAGTAAGCGATCCCCAAACCACATACTAAAAAGTCACGCGCAAAAGATATAATGTTAATGCCTGGAGGTGAAAGTAGTGAAAAGTGATAACGAAGAATGGATGGGGCATCACTAGTGTCCGGTAAAAATTCAGAGCAAAGAAAGTTGCGTATGGCCTCTGATATTAGG
>JAAEMD010000314.1 GCA_024225875.1 bacterium | reverse complement strand
AATTATAGCTGTTCCAAAATAAAATGTCCGCCACTGAAGTTTTCAAATGACTTCGTTTATGTACGTCAGTACACTGCACTCAGCCATTTAAACGGACATTTCATTTCGGATCGGCTATAAATACCTTTTTTATCATAGTTATAACAGAGCGTTTATCACTGCTTTGTATTTGATTAATCCAGTAATGAGCTGTATTGCATGCTAACCTTGATAAGGAAGACCGGACTGTTATTTTTTTATTATAAAAAGATGAAGTTTCTTCTGGCTCCATACTGTTCATAATTCCTGTTGAGTTTGTTTTTTATTGCAATTTTTACTTTCATTGTTGTTTGTTTCGTGTGCCCTGATGTATTATTTTTCATATCTAAATCTATTATTAATATTAACTGCTGTTGATTATGTTATTTTATTAAGCTCGATATTGATGTTTTAATTTTAAAGATTTTTGAAAATACGAGTATAGAAAATTTATAACTTGATCTTAACCATAAGCTCTTTATTCTGTTGATACCAGTCAATCGTTTTTCTAATTCCTGTTTCAAAAGCTATCTGTGGTTTCCAGTCCAGTAATTTATCTGCTTTTGAAATATCGGCCCATGTTTCTTTGATATCAGCTTTATGAAATGGTTTATTATTTATAATTGCGTTTTTAGCAAGGTGTTTTTCTAAGAGACCAATAACATAATTAATAGATATGGGATTTTTGCCTCCGCCTAAATTTATTATTTCATAACCAACATTTTTTAATGCTTTAATTGTTCCCTCTGCAATATCTTCAACATAAGTAAAGTCTCGTGCCTGGCTGCCATCGCCAAACAACTCTACAGGCTGTCCTTCGTCAATCCATTTGATAAATCTGAAAATACACATGTCAGGCCGTCCTGCAGGACCATAAACTGTAAAGTAACGAACAACGGAAATATCAAGGTTATATAAATAATGATGGGAATAGGCTAATACTTCAGCTGCTTTTTTGGAGGCAGCATAAGATGAAATGGGAGTATTAACTGCCAGTGTTTCAGAAAATGGCATTTTTTGACCAGCATATAAAGAAGAGGTTGATGCTAATACCATTTTTTGTACTTCATATTTACGCATAAGCTCAAGGAGATTTAATGTTCCATTAGCATTTGTAGTCATATAAACAAAAGGGTTTTCCATACTTGCACGGACACCGGCTCTTGCGGCCAGATTAATGACAGCTGAAATGTTATGTTTTTTAAAAACAGTTTCGAGCAGGGCTGTGTTTTCAATATCTATTTCTTCAAAAATAAAATCAGGTTCTTTTTTTAGTTCATCTAACCTTAGATGTTTGAGGCGAATATCATAATAGTTGTTTATATTGTCAATCCCTGCAACTTTTGTGCCTGCTTTAAGAAGTTGTTTACAGACATGGCTTCCTATAAATCCTGCACAGCCTGTTACTAGAATAGTTTTCATAAAAATAGCTCCAGATAAGAAAAATTTTAAGTATTTTACCAGAATTGTAGACTGGGTGTCTAATTTTTAGCAGTATATCTATTTTTTGAAGGCAATAAATTTTTTAGGTATAGCCGATCCGAAATGAAATGTCCGTTTAAATGGCTGAGTGCAGTGTACTGGCCGTACATAAACGAAGTCATTTGAAAACTTCAGTGTCGGACATTTTACTTTGGATCAGCTATATTATCTGTATTTAATGTTGTTTTATCTGTTTTTCTATTATTT
>JAAEMD010000313.1 GCA_024225875.1 bacterium | reverse complement strand
TCTTATACACAATGATTAGCTTTTTCCACTTTAGAAATATGAGGGTTTGTTTAGTTTTCTTACAATTATGATGTATAAAAACAAGATCAAAGCCCTGCGAATAGTAGCGAACCTCCCCCGCCTCTGATAGAAGCGCAACTCGGGGAGGTGTTTAATGACAGCCATGAAAGACAGGCAGCCATTCATCACAATGGCCACGTTTAGTATATAGTTTATTGAAGTAGGCCGAGTGGCTACTATGTTAATTATTCGAATATCGTTTTTTTAATCTTTATGAGGCTTTTTAGGCTTAGGTGGTATTTTGCCATGGTTTTCTTTTGACTCAGGTGGTGTTTTGCCATGGTTTTCTTTTGGCTTAGGTGGTATTTTGCCATGGTTTGGTGTATGTTTCGAGTTCTTATTTTCCCAATTCTCAGTAGACATTTTTTACCTCCTTTTATATCATTAGTGACTGATTTTTTTCAAAAAAATATCTTTGCAGTTGAGTAAATTATTAATGATAAAAGAGCTAACACAAAAGATAGCTTGCTACAGCAGTCTAATATTCTTAAAATATTTATTTCCTTTTTTGTTTCATATTTTATTATTTCTAGCTTGGCTTCATTTCCTGTGTTGTCTTCTTCTTCTATGTAATGGCACGTAATGTTCTGATTAAAATGCCATACAAATACTGAAATAACTACTGAGATTATAAATGCAACAAGTCCTATCAATAAAAATTTTGAAGAACAGGTGTTTTCTTTATTAAGATGATATATAATTAGGCCTATGCCTGCAGATGAAATTAAAACAATTGTTTTAGTGTGCTCTTCAGAACTAGCAAAAAAAGCAGTATACAAAGCATGATACCTAGCCGCAGCTTTTTTATGCAAAAAGGATTTTGACTCACTATTTTCGTGTTGAATCTTTTTTCTCTTAAGTTTATCATCATTTTTAGCCTTTTTGATAAACTCTGAGTTCTTTATTTTTAAAAATTCTTTTTTAATTCTTTTTCTTAATTCACTTTTAGTTATGTCCTTTGTGTACGGCTTTGGCATATTCTCCTCCACTTACAAAAAGATAGTTGATATAGTCAAGCTTTTTCTCTAAGATACTTTAGGGTGAGCTGGATAATTTGCTGTGCTCCTCCTTTTTTATCCTACAATAATTATACATTATATGCTTGTGATTATCTACCTTTTAGTCATTTTTTGTTTTGCGCTACTTAAGGTACTGTGGAGGATTTTGTATGTTTAGAGGGAGTGTGAGGAGGAGAGAAAGAAAGCGCCCGGTTACTAGTAACAGTCCTCCCCCGCCTCTGACTCAAGCGCAACTCGGGGAGGTTTGAAAAGGAGGAATACAAATTTAAAGAATTCCAATTATGATAGTACTGAATTGAGTTTCAATATTTCTAAGTTAGTAATAGATATCTACTTGTAAAGATATTTAGCCTTTAATATTACTTGTCTTTATGAGGACCATAACCTATAAAAATAAATATAAGAGTCATAACAACAACAATGCCCGCAAAAACTGAAAGCTTTGTCCATGTAGTTTCTAATTTGGATGGATAAAAGAGAATTTCTGAAAATGCTTCTCCAAGCCATATGATGACTAGAATAAATGCTCCAATAAGAAAATAGCCCCAATGATTTTTGCTTATTTTAAAGTTTAACTTGACATCAAATTCTATCCCTCCTTCTTCAGAGATGAATAAAATATGATCATAAGTAAGATCTGAGTCGGCTTTAGTGCAAAAAAGTAAAATGGTATCATCAAGTAGAGCTTCACTAATGAGTTTGTTTCTTTCTAAGATTAAATTATTACCAGTTGCTTTTATCTCCACATTCCCTTCGGCATCATCTAAGGCACAATAACAAACTTTAATACAGTATTGAGTCTTGCTATATAAATGAAAAAAAGATTTTTTGGCTTTAGGTTCATACTCTGCAATTTCAAGCTTATCTTTACCTATAAAGTTACGTAAAATAGGTAAATAACAGACTTTAGGTGAGTATTTCTCAGAACAATATATTTTGTCTATATAAAAGAAAATCTTATTTTTTGTTTTAAAGCATTGATTAACCGAGTTAATTTTATCTTTCCACATTACTTCTCTAGGGGAGTCTGTCAAATTCAATGTTCCAACATAAGTATTTTCTCCAATTATGCAGTCATCAAAACTACAATCAATAAACTTTCCTAATTTTAAGTAATAATGAAATAAGCCAGTATTTGGAGAGATTTCGAAATCTTTAACAGTAACTTCTCTTAACGAAATATGGCCTTGATTTCTTTCATCAGAAGAAACCTCAAGGTTATTTTCATACTGAAAGAATATTACCCCTTTTTGGTTAATAATTTTTTTTTCTTTACATAGTTCCTGGTCAATATATTCTTGTCTATAGCGGAATTGAATTATATAACTATGGGGTAGAGATAAAACTCTATATACGTCCTTTAGATAAAGTGGACGCGCATCCGAGCTTATAAAATAAAGAAAACGTTTCATCATCTTACTCCTATTAATGATTTATTTATTGACTCTTTTATACAGGTAAATAATTATAAAGTTATTATTGTGTAATTATCCTGTAATTATATATGTATCATTTTTGATGATTTTTTTTAAGTTATCTCAAAAACAAATATATATTTAGCTGGTCTTGTTTCTTTTATTAACATTCGGTTACTTCGGGCCTTTATGAGTGCTTTTGAATAAGGCTTTAACTTTCCTTTGTATCTTGTTCGTAAAGATTTATCATGATACATCTTACCATTATAGTAGTATACAGTACTTTTTTTTGTGGTTCCAAGGTATTTAAAATTGGCAGCTTTGTAAATTGTTCCATTATGACCATAATAAGGATCAGCATAGGATAGGACAGTTTTAATCTTAGTATTATTCCTTAACCATTTTAATATTTTGCTTAAAAAGTAGCTTTCGGTGTTTCTAGGAGTATTATCAATGCAGCAAAATCTTCTAATTTCTATAGTAGTTTTACTATTTCCGTATTTTGAAGCAACGCCGGGAGTTGCTGGATTGGCTAATATTGCGGCGCCAATAAGGGTATTTTCATAATAAAGCCCAAAGCAGTACTTGCTTGTTACTCCAACTGTAGATCTTGAGTAGTGATTATTACATATAAGCTCTTCGACAGCATTCCTTTCTGTACTTTTACATTCAAATAGTTTTACACTGTTTATATTGCTATAATCTTGAGCGCAAGTGTTTATTGAAGAAGACGTAGCCATTTCTCTTCCTTTTGCCAGATGAAACTAAATTATATTAAATGAGAAACACTATTCTATTATGTAATAATATAAGGTACTGTGAGAGTTTGTGCAAGTTTGGAGGTGGGGGGACCAGCGCCCCGTTTAAATAAATTTTTAGCTTTTTATTTTTAGGGGTACAAGTTTCAAATGCCTTATATATAACATTATAACTGCGTTTTAAAATGTACCCCGGGTACAAAAGGGGGTACAAATTGGCCATTGGGGGCTACGTTGTAAACATTTTGGTATGGGCATTCTGACAGACGCTTATAGATTTTATTTCAAACAATTCTGCATTTTACATTTGCTTTTAATTAACATGTTAAGTCTTATAGGAATGCTGAACTCTCCTTCTTAAGCTGTAATAGTGCTACAACAATTATAATTTTAAATATCCAGGTCACGGTCTTCCAAGTTCAGAATTGGAAATACCTAAATATCCAGAAAAATTTGAGAACACAACAATATTTTTCTCTTGAAATCCACATTTTATTAGAGGTTTGATAAGGTCGTACTGTAAACTATCTTCTAAGTTATCTGAATCCAAAGAACTTACAATTAAAACTCGGGCTTTGGCAGCATTTTTAAATACCCTGTTATCTGATAACATTTTATATTCATATGAAGTAATGGCACTGTTGCTTAAATGATAAAAAAGAATTGAATTGCCAGCTTCTTCCCATATAACTACACCAGCACAATTCAGTAAAAAACTTGTTTGGTATTTACTTATTTTATTAATAATTACGCGTTTTCCCTCGGTAAGTGGAGATGGCCATGGCCCATTGAGCTTATTCCCCATTATAAAATAAGGTTGGTGCAAATGAACTTTCTGACTACTATATGTGTTAAAAATCTCATCTATATGTGTTTTCGACTTTTTGGGCATAGTTTTTCCCTTGATTTATTATTTTATTATATATCGATGTGACCTATTTTTTAAAAAAAATAGTCATTTTCTTAAAAGACTTTTCAAAGCCTGTTTATGTTCCACTCGTTAACGTTTCTTCTATTAACAAAAGTAACTGAGTCTGTTTTTATAAATTTGAAAGATTAGGCTTGTCCTAAGTTGTAAATTTTGAAACCTATTTAGGAGATATATCATGAAAGTCCAAGAAATTCGTAACAAACACAGTATCAGCCACAAAAATGTTTTAAAACACTGCCAACGGGGCCGTTTCATTCTAGACGGTATTGTGTATGAAGCCGAAGACATCTCCAAACCTGACTCATGT
>JAAEMD010000312.1 GCA_024225875.1 bacterium | reverse complement strand
ATGACCCTTTTAGAGTGGTATTGTGCAGATAAAAACTATCTTGATCTGATGGATCAAACCCAGGATCTATTTAGATATATTTCACGGAAGCTAAATAACAGTTTAACCTTAAAATATCAGGGAACAGATATTGATTTAAAAGGTTTGTTTGATCGGATTACTGTAAAAGATGCATTTGACAGATATGGTTCTGTATCAGTTGAAGAAGCACTACAGGAAGATAAATTTGATGAAGTTCTGGCCCTTGAGATTGAACCAAAGCTTGGTTTAACAAAACCTGTTTTTTTATATAACTATCCAAAAGAGATGGGAGCTTTGGCAAAACTAAACGATGAAGATAATACTGTTGCAGAAAGGTTTGAGCTGTATATAAAAGGTCTTGAACTATGTAACGCTTTTTCTGAACTAAATGATGCCAGTGAGCAAAGACTAAGGTTTGAAGAGGAGATAGAAGCAAGGAGACGGCTTGGAAAAGAGATCTATCCCATGCCGGATAAATTCCTTTCCATTCTGCCTTTAATGCCACCATCGGCAGGAATAGCATTAGGAATTGAAAGACTCCTTATGCTTTTCACTGATTCTGATAATATAGATGACATCTCCTTTATAATCCCTGAAGAGTTATAAAATAACTTATTTATATATTCCTGCAGCCATTAGTACTGGCTGTCCTTTAACTTTGTATACATATGTTATTTTTGCGACAGGCTTTCTTTCCCCAGGTTTTGGCCACATATACTCGACCCAACCCGATCCTTTTTTTTGGGCAACATTTACAAATTACGAAAAAAACATTTTTCCCTTTATATCTTTTATAAGCAGGAGATTCTTACCAATAAGCTGT
>JAAEMD010000311.1 GCA_024225875.1 bacterium | reverse complement strand
TCATATGCTGCTATGGAATTTACAATCCTGTCAGCACCAACTTCTTCAGGGTTTTTATAAAGCACTGGCATTAAAGATCTTACCAGGTCAGGAGTGATCCATATGGGAGAATTCTTAAGATACTTTTTACAAAAAGAATTTAAAATCGGTACAGCAGGTGGAACAACTGATGAGATCAGAATTTTTTTTATTTTGTCTGCACTTGCAGCCTTACTGTCTGAAAACAATGCTTTTATAAGAACATTAAATTCATCTGCAGTTGTATCCCTGATGGTTTTAATACGCCAGTCCTCAATTAAGACATTATTGTCATAGATCCCTATAACAGTATTTGTATTCCCCACATCAATTACTAATAGCATTTGTTCCCTTTATTCAATTTTCACAGTAAAGACTTCCGGCTCTGCTTTTGTCATTATCAATTCAAGGGGAAGGTCAATCACTGCACTTCTCGCATAAACACCTGGTTTCAATCCCTTGACATCAATACTGACTTTTATTTTATCTGTTAAATCCTT
>JAAEMD010000310.1 GCA_024225875.1 bacterium | reverse complement strand
TCTGGAACAGATATATCAGTCATACATTCCGGGCATCTCATATTTTAGATGGCAGCAACAATAACTACTGATGTCAATTTAATACTAATATAACGTTTGTATACCAGATCTTTATCAACACTATTGTGGGCCAGTTTAAATTTGTTTTGATTCATAGTTTTTTATACATAATCAAAGCATCTACATACCCCAGTGTTCGATGATTTTTACCGTGTGCTTCAGGATGTACCATATATGAGCCATTAGCAACATGGCTCCCAGGATCAATATGGTTACGTTTTAGAATATATGTGCCCAGGACCTGTCCATCTATTTCAGCAACAAAGGTATGTATATAATCAGCAAGCCAATGTTTATTTAAGTCCTTTCTGGGTGTGTCAGGATCAAAAACATAAGAGTCTCCGGTTTTTATAACAGCCTGAAATATATTCCAGATATCATCAATGTCTTTTGATTTTGCAAGGCGTATTTCCATAATGTCTCCTTTCATTTGAACCTGTTTCATTCAATAAAATAATCTTTATTTCCTACTGAAACTCGATATTGATTTCCCATAAACGTAAGCCCGTACCCGAGTTCTAGTAAAGTTTCATTTTAATACATTCTCTTTTATCAATATACGAATCATAAGAAAGCTCAGTCTAATAATCCTTTTAAATAAAAATACTCGCTATACAGCCACCTTATAAATCTATTTGATATGTTACCAGGGTTATTTAAATATCTGCTGGCAAGCTTATTTCCAGCTGCAGTTTTATACAATAGTTTCGAGAGAGGATTGATTCCCAGAAAATACTTGAGTTCAGGATACTTTTCTAAAAATACCTTTGCAGAGGCTCCTTTATCAATATTTCTGATCAAAGCATCTTTATAAGATACTATATGATAGTGATAGTTTACTGCTGTTTTCAAATAATGTAGAGGAATACCTTTTTTACTTAGTCTATATCCCAGTTCAATATCCTCCCAGCCATAGTTTTTGAAATCTTCATCAAAGCCACCAGCATCTAAAAACAGGTCTTTGGGCAGGGATACATTACCAGACAAAAAATAATACCATCCAAGTTTCGAATTATTCTTATAGTTTTTTCTTATATAAGGAGAAATATACCTGTTATCTACTGGATATACTAATCTAGACATATTAAATGTTAATCCTTCAAAACAACATGGAAACTCGGCCTGATTAAGCGCATTAAGGTGTTCTTTTATAAAGCTTTTATCCGGTATCATATCCGAATCTGTAATAATAATATATTTTCCTCTGGCTTCTTTAACCCCTCTGTTTCTTGCCGCTGCTTTACCCTGATTAGCTTGAGTTATAAATTTAAACGAGAAGTCTGGTTTATATTTTTTAAAAAACTCTACTGTTCCATCTGTGGAGCTGGAGTCAATAACTATTACTTCAAACTGAGAAAAATTTAGAGACTGTTTTTCATATTCTGCTAATACCTTTGCTAATATTTCTTTTTGATTTAATGACCCCATTATCACACTTATAAAACACATTTTATTCTCCTTTGACTATAAAAATTCAGTCATAAAAAACAAAGCTAAATCTCAAAAAACACTCATTATCCAAAAAGTAACATGGGATATTTGACTTGAAATCTGCAAAATTAATTACCTCAAAAATCAATTTTGTATTTAAACGAATTCTTCAGCTGCCATTACTCAAGTACTCCATTATTTCAAATATTTTCTTTACAGTATTAATATTTCTTACAGTCATTTTTTTATATATATCCAGACCTGTTAGTTTAATCAAACTGCTTTTTGACTGGTTCTTTCTATCCAGAATAGATAATACTGCACCATTTATATATTTATAGTTATCAATTCCTTCTTTATACGGTATTTCATTTATTATTGTGGGAGCATCTATTTCATCATATAATAATAGAACGTCACACTTTGTCTTATCATCATTTCTCAGAACTGCTGGCATACCTGTCATCATTTCCCTGTATTGATCGTAACTTCGGATCAAAACATCTATATTCAACTTAAAATCATTGTTTATCAGGTTGCAGATCTGCTTTTCTAAAGCTTTGTTTTTCATCTCCCTGGTTTCAAAAATTATATTTCCAGAATTGATATACGTTTTCACAGATTTAAAACCATGCTGCTCAAAAGAGAGCTTAAGGTCTCTCATGTTAATCTTATTCCTGCCTCCAACATTAATACCTCTTAGAAGTGCAGCATAAATCATAATTATATTTTACAGGCAAATAAGCTCTATTTCTATTACAAATATCTATTTTTTATTTCGCTCTTGATTTTCAATTTCAACTGGCCCACAATAGTGTTGATGGGAAATGAGGTTGATCTACACGATATCCATATTTTTGTCTTGATATTTCTGCTGGAAACCCTGTCGCTGGCATACTCGCTACTGTTATTCCCAATGTTCGTCCTGAAACACTTCAGGCATCTCATATTTTGATGCTGGAAATATTAACGAGCAATATCAATTTGATACTATCATATATATAATATGACGTTTATATACCGAATCTTTATAAACACTATTGTGGGTAAGTTTGAAAATAATCCTTTAATGCCACCTGAATAGTATCTGTAATGATTTATTTATTTGATCTTAAATTGTTTTTTAAGCCCTGTATACCCAAACCGAAATAACACCCAGAACCTAACATGAAAAAACCATGAGTTATC
>JAAEMD010000309.1 GCA_024225875.1 bacterium | reverse complement strand
TTTAGTATCTCCAACAAATAATATTCTTGCATTATTACTTGCCGCAATTTTCATTATTTCTGTGCCATTTATGTTTGACAGCAATCCGGCTTCATCAATTATTATCCAACCATTTTTAATATTAAGTTTATCTTGTCTTAACCTAAAGTTTTCGACAGTAACCGCATTTGCAAAACCTTCTTTTTTCAAGACATCCACCCCGGCGGTGGTTGGAGAAAGATATATCACCTTGGCTTCTCTGCGATTTAAACCATTTTGTAATTCAGTCAGCGATGTGGTCTTTCCTGCACCCGCAACGCCGCGAAGAGAAATATATTGATCTTTGGATTGTAATATTTTTCTTATAACCTTGCGATGCTCGGTATAATCTCGTGCACCAGTTTTTTCTGCTTTGATATCTGCTTTTTCTGAAAAAGGGGTATAACCTTTGTTGGCAGGTTTACATTTATTTTTAGTCTCTTTGATTTTATTTACTGCCCATATTTCTCTTTCCATACCGGTCAAGGTTGTTATATCATCACTAAGATAATCTTTATTGTTTTCTCTTATTACAAC
>JAAEMD010000308.1 GCA_024225875.1 bacterium | reverse complement strand
TTTTTTATTTGAACAAAAGAAAACTGAAATCAGTAAACAAAAGAAAATAAATATAAAAAAAGCAAAGAAGATCCAGTTCATTTCAGAAACTGAGCTGAATAAGCTGGCTGTTGAAAGTTTAATATACCAGTTGAGTCTTTTAGATGTAAAAGAACTATACCTGACTAAAGTGGACATAACCGGTTCAAATATATTAATAACCGGAAAAATCCACAAGTCAAAATCACAATTTCTGCTCACAGATTATATAGATAAGCTGGAAAAACTGCCTTATATATCAGATATCTACTTTGAAATAAAAAAGGGCGACTTCGAATTCTCCAATTTTATTATTAAAGGGCGTTTATCAGGAAGGGCACGCAAATAGTATGATTAATATACCGGCAGTTCTTTCTCGTTTAAAAAACAATAAATCATTTACTGGTAATTTTTCGTTTTTTTATAATATAAGAAAGAAGTTCAGCCTGACCATAATCGTTTCTATGGAGATACTGATTTTAATATTAATATGCTCTTTCAGCTGGTATATCGGAATAAAAGTTAAACAGAATACAATAAACGAGCTTCTGAATGAACAGGCTCTACTAATAAAACATCTGCACACATTAAATAAAGATATCGACTTTTTTTCAAATCTAAATGATGCCACATTACATGAAGCCGCACATAAACAAGAGTTAATCAGGCTCTATGCTGAAGGAGACCTGAATACTTTACTTAAGAAACTTCTATCAAGTTTATTAGCCTACAGAATAGACTTGCTAAGCTACAGGAACCTTCCTGCTGAAAGATTAAAAAATGATTTTTATAAATGTATTATTGAGTTCAGCCTCAGCGGAACATATACTGATTTAGGCGAGTATTTGTTTTTTCTTGATGAACTACCAATTCTTTTTCAGTACAAAAAAATAGATATAACTACTAAAGATAATGGTTTATTTATAGAAATCAACCTGACCGTTGAATTATTCTATTTATAGAAATAATTATGATAGAATTAATTATATATGAAAATAATTTTAATCTTATTTATACTATTTATGTTTAAGTTGTCAGATAATATACATTCTATTGATAGAGTATGGAGAAGCAACCCATTTATGCCGCCTTCATCTGAAGACATTGCTTCTCCTGTGCCAGAAGATTCTATAAGAAAAAGAGCAGGATCAATCATACCTGACTCCATTTCCCGGTCAAAAACTCAGCATGCAAATATGCAGCTGCAGGGCATCTGGTATTCCGGAAAGGTTTATAAAGCCATGATTTCCGATACGATAGTGACTGCAGGTTCCGATTTAAATGGTTATCTTATACAAAGAATAGAGGACAGCAGAGTACTATTAAGATCAATACAGTCCGGAGATATAATTGTACTGGAACTAAATGAATAAACTATGTTAAAACGAAATTTATTATTTATACTGTTTTTATCATTTATTATGATGTGTCCAGCAATTTCAGCCAGAAACAACAAGGGTCGCATCAGGACAATCGAAAACACAGACCAGTCCTATATGAACGAAAGTGAGAGCCTGACCTCTGCTAAAAAAAAGCAGATACGTCATCTTAAAAAAAGAGTCGGTAATCGTAAAATAAATGTAAAGTTCAACCAGGCCGATATAAGAACTATTTTAAAATTTTTTTCCGCTGAACTAAAACTAAACATTATTCCTACCCAGGAAGTTGCAGGACATGTCACCTTTATATTTAATGATATCAACCCTGTAGACGCTTTTGACACAATTTTATCTTCTTACGGATTCGACTGGTACTTTGAAAACAATATTGTCCGTGTTTTCACCAATCAGCCAATAAAGATTTTCAGATTAAATTATGCAAAAGCTTCTTTAGTTGCTGAGACTATTCAGCAGCTGGTTTCCAGAAGAAGTTCCGTCAGCATTGATAATGACACTAATTCCTTAGTTATAAAAGCGCCCATAACGGACTTAATGAGAATAAAACCAGTAATAAAGCGCCTGGATGAGGCTCCCGAGCAGGTTCTTGTTGAAGTAAAAATATTAGAATTGGAAGCCGGCACCTTTAAAGGTCTTGGCAATGATTTCAGCTTCTCAAAAACCACAGGAGGCAGTTATGCCTCAACAGAAGGACTTTCAACCACAACCTCACATGCTAATGAAGGTTTATTTGTAAAAATTATTACCCAGGATTTTGAATCTCTGCTAAAAGCAATAAAAACTAAAACAAAAATTGACATTTTAGCTCGACCAAAAATATTAGCTATTAATCATAAAAGCTCTAATATAATAACCGGAGCAAGACTTGGTTATAAAGTTACTTCTGCTACAACAGGGGGAGTATTAACTGAATCAGTGCAGTTTCTTGAGGTTGGAACTAAACTGCATTTCACACCACATATTTCTAAAAATGGAGATATCTTAATGGAAATAAGTCCTGAAATATCTGAGGGCGTCATTAATTCCGAAGGAATCCCCAATGAAACCACTACCGAAACTACTACATCTGTTCTCGTTAGAAACGGACAGACAATTCTTATCGGCGGCTTAATACGTGACAAAACTGTTGAGACAAATACAGGAATACCTATACTTTCCAGCCTGCCGATTCTGGACATTTTATTTAAACGAACCGAACTGGAAACTCAAAAGAAAGAAACTATCATCCTGATCACGCCATACCTTGTAACACCAGAAATGTTAAAAAACATGCATATGAAATATAATAATAAATAGTTTTTTATATTATAAATGCAGAGCATTGAATTGATTAAAAATAAATTATGAATACAACATAGCTAAAAAAATTATAAAATTATTATAAACAACAGTAAGATTGCTGCATATTTAAAATAAAATACAGAATCTGCAGCAAGAAGGAAGGTGTTATTGTGAGTGAAGACATTGTTACTCTAGATAAAAATATTCTTTTAATTGAAGATAATGAAGATGATGTCATTTTAACATTAAGAGCTTTTAAAAAAGAGGAATCTTTTACTGGCAGGATCTACACTGCTGAAGATGGCGAAGAAGCCCTTGATTTCATATATCATAAAAACAAGTACCAGGATGTGAAGGTCTACCCTAGACCAGACCTTATACTTCTGGATATTAATTTACCAAAAATTAACGGCCTGGAGTTTTTAAGTAAAATAAAATCAGATCCCAGGTACCAGTGTATACCGTGTATTTTATTGACATCCTCAGACAACGACAATGATGTTCTTGTCGGCTATGAACATAATGTTGCCGGCTACCTTGTAAAGCCGGTTTCTTTCAGCAAATTTATGATTATTGTTAAAAAATTCTGTGATTACTGGGCAAACGTTAAGTTCCCCAAAATATCTGAATAATACTTTTAAAAGGCAGTTTAAAAATGGATAAAAGCAATCAAATCATTATTTATGTTGAAGATGATATATTAGACCTTATACCCGGATTTATTGCAAAACGCAAACAAAACCTTGATGAGATAAAAACTGCACTTGAGAGCTCTGATTATGAAGCTGTATTTCAGCTTGCCCATAAAATAAAAGGATCATGCCGGTTATATGGTTTTGAAACACTTTCGGAAATAAGCAGTCTCATAGAGAGCGCCAGTAAAAACAAGGATCTTGAAACTATTGAAAAAAAATTATTTGAAGCAATAGATCATATAGACCGCATAAAAGTTGAAGTTAAGTAATTCCTTTATATTACAGCCCGGGCTGTATTTTCTTATCAGTACATTTTTTCATTCAGGCAAATTTTAATATATTAAAAAGCCACCTGATATGCATTAATTACCCACAGCAAAAAAATCTGAATGAATTTATCTATAAAAATATTATTATTCTATACAGCAGCAGGTTAACTCAATATTATAAGAGTGCTATCATTAAACTTTAAGAATCAGCAGTTAAACCTTATTCAGACAATTATTTTTTTATGAACAAAGATTTCTGGAAAAAATTAAATAAACCCATAATCGGTCTTGCTCCAATGGATGGATATACAGACTCCGCATATAGACGTATTTGTAAATTAGTGAATCCAGACATCATAGTTTATACTGAATTTACTTCTGCTGACGGTCTACATCACAAAGCAAAAAAATTAAAACAAAAGTTAAAATTTTTTAATGATGAAAAACCAGTGATTGCACAAATTTTCGGTAAAAATCCTGATACATATATTACTGCAGCCAGGCTGTGTGAAGATATGGGCTTCAGTGGAATTGATCTTAACATGGGTTGTCCTGCAAAAAAAATTGTAAAATCCGAGCATGGCATAGCTTTAAGAAAAAAACCTGATCTGGCTTTTAAACTGATCGAATCTGTAGCTAAGAATACTAAGCTGCCGGTATCAGTTAAAACTCGATTAGGCTTAAATAATGCTGATTCTCTGCATCATTTTGCTTTAGGTGCTCAGAATGCAGGAGCAAACATGATATGCATCCATGCCAGAACATATAAAGAACCATATAAAGTACCTGCCAGCTGGGAACCGCTATATGAACTCAAAAATCATCTAACTATCCCGTTAATCGGTAATGGCGGGGTACAGGATATTGAAGACGGCCTGAAGAAAATGAATAACTTAAACGGCTTTCTAATAGGTCAGGCTTCCATTGGTAATCCCTGGGTATTTAATCAAACAGGAACCAGCCCTGACCTGAAAGAAAAAATAAAGATAATAAAAATGCATGCCAGATGGCTGGTTGAAGCAAAAGGAGAGTATACCGGTACCAGAGAAATAAGAAAATATCTAATATCTTATTTTAAGGGACTTCAAAGAGCAAAGGATTATAGAAAAAAATTCATTTCTGTTGAATCATTAAAAGATATAGAATCCATACTGGACAAACTGGCACTGAACTACAAATTATAGCTTTGCGTCTTTTATACAAGAGGGTATAATAGCTTTTTATACTAAAAAAAATCATACAAAAAACCTGGAGGAAAAGCATGGATTATCAATTAACTGAAGAACAGATAATGATAAGAGATCTCGCTCGTCAGATTTCTGAAGAAAAAGTCAAACCTGTTCGATCCGAATTAGATGAAAAAGGTAATTTCCCATGGGAAATAATGAAGCTATTCTCAGAAGCAGACCTTTGCGGCTTATATATACCTGAGCAGTACGGCGGTTTTGGTGGTGGCGGACTTGAGTTTTGTCTTGCTACAGAAGAAATATCCAGAGTCTGTGGTGGTGTTGGAGTTACCTTTGCTGCCAGCGCACTGGGCTCTTATCCAATTTTATTATTTGGTAACGAAGAACAAAAGAAACAATACCTTCCTGATATAGCAGCCGGAACAAAACTAGCGGCCTTTGGTCTTACTGAAGCAGATGCCGGATCTGATGCCAGCGCCATGAAAACCAGAGCAGTACTTGACGGAAACCATTATATCCTTAACGGAACAAAACAATGGATAACTAACGGTGGAGAAGCAGAAATCTACACTGTAATAGCAATGACTAACCCCGAAAAAGGAAGCCGTGGCGCAACTGCCTTTATTGTAGAGAAAGGAACTCCCGGTTTTTCTTTCGGCAAAAAAGAAGATAAAATGGGAATTCGTGCTTCAGCTACCAGAGAACTGATTTTTGAAGATTGCCGTATTCCAAAAGAAAATGTACTTGGTAGAACAGGTCTGGGCTTTATTGTTGCACTAAAAACCCTGGACTCAACAAGACCTGGCATTGCAGCTCAAGCCCTTGGAATCGCCCAGGGCGCACTGGATGAGTCAATAGAATATGCCAGAACAAGGATTCAGTTTGGCAAACCTATCATTACTTTTCAGTCTTTGCAGCATATGCTTGCAGATATGGCTATTCAAGTTGAGGCCGCCAGATCATTTATATACTCTGTGGCCAGAGCTATTGACAGCGGCAACATAAAAGATTACTCCAAAGTTTCTGCAATGATAAAAACATTTGCATCAGATATGGCAATGAAAGTAACAACAGATGCAGTACAAATCCTTGCAGGCTACGGATATATGAAAGAGTACCCTGTTGAAAAAATGATGCGTGACGCCAAAATAACTCAAATATATGAAGGTACAAACCAGATACAAAGAAATGTGATTGCATCAGGCTTAATCAAGGAGGCTGCGTCTAAGAAAAGATGAAAAATATAATCGTATGCATAAAACAGGTTCCAGACACTGACAAAGTTCAGATAAACAGAGAAACAAATACCCTTATAAGGGAAGGGGTTCCCAGTATTATTAACCCATTTGATGAAAACGCACTTGAAGCCGCTCTACAGTTAAAAGAGAAGTTTGGTGCCCGCGTTATTGTAGTCAGTATGGGGCCTCCTCAGGTTAAGGATGCATTAAGACAGGCCGTAGCTATGGGTGCCGATGAAGTTGTTCTGGCATCTGACCGTTCTTTTGCTGGAGCAGATACCTGGGCAACATCATATACATTAGCTCAAGCTATAAAAGAAATAGAAAACTATGACCTTATTATTTGTGGAAAACAGGCAATTGACGGAGACACGGCCCAGGTTGGCCCGGGTATTGCCGAGTTCCTTGACATCCCTCAAATAACTTTTGCTCAAGAAATCGGTTATGAAGAGAACAGGTTAAAAGTTAAAAGAGTAATTGAAAATGGCTATGAAGAAATCGAAACAGAATTACCAGCTGTCGTAACTGTTACAAAAGAAATAAATGAGCCCAGGTATCCCTCACTCAAAGGTAAAATGAAGGCTAAATCTGCAGAAATAACAGTATGGGATACAGAAGATTTAGAAGCAGACGAAAATAAAACAGGTCTTAATGGATCTCCAACTAAGGTAGTAAAGATATTTACACCTCCAGTTAAAGCCAGCAACGAAATTTTTACTGGCGATCCATCAGAAACAGCTGCAAAACTGGCTGGCAAACTAAAGGAATTAAAAATATAGTTTAAATAATTTATTTTAGAGGTAGGTTGCGGATGAGTATAAGAATTGATATTGATAAATGTACAGGTTGTACCAAATGCGTTAAGGATTGCCCTTTTGGTGCAATTACAATGCTTGATAAGCTCGCTGTTATAAACATGGAAGAATGCAAGCTGTGTGGAGCCTGTGTTCCTTCCTGCAGGGTCAAAGCTATCATCTTAGATGTAAAACCAAAAAAAGAAGTCCAGGATATTTCAGGGTATAAAGGCATTGCCGTATATGCTGAAAGCAGAGATAATGAACTACAGGACGTGGCCAGAGAACTGCTGTCGGAAGGTCGTAAACTTGCTGACAAACTAAATACAGATTTACAAGCCCTTTTAATTGGTAATGATATAAAAAAACTTGTTGACGAGTGCTGCAAATACGGTGCTGACACCGCTGTTTTAGTAAATGACAGCCAGCTTACAAAGTATTCATGCGAACCATATACAAGAGCTGTAGTAGAGTATGTTAACAAGTATAAGCCCGACGTAATGCTGTTCGGAGCATCAACCATTGGCCGGGATCTGGCAGCAAGAGCTGCAGTCAGGCTTAATACAGGGCTGACAGCAGATTGCACAGAACTGGATATAGATTTAGAAAATAATTTACTGCTTCAAACAAGACCTGCTTTTGGAGGCAATATTATGGCAACTATAATATGCCCGGACCACAGGCCTCAAATGTCTACTGTAAGGCCTAATGTAATGAAAAAAGTTCAAAGCAGCAAAAAAAACTGTAATATTGAAGAACTGGAAGTGAAATTCGAAAAAAAGGATTTCCGCCTGGTAATTAATGACATTATTTACGAAACAACCCAGAATGTAAATCTTTCAGAAGCCGATGTTATTGTATCTGCGGGTAGAGGCCTGCAAAATAGTAATAATTTCAAATTAATCAAAGAGCTTGCAGATACTCTTGGCGGGGTAGTCGGAGCTTCACGTGCTGCAGTAGACTCAGAATGGATTCCACATTATCACCAGGTTGGTCAGACAGGCAAAACTGTACAACCAAAAATATATATTGCCTGTGGAATATCAGGGGCGATACAGCACCTTGCAGGAATGCAGTCATCTGACATTATTATTGCTATCAATAAAGATCCTGACGCTCCCATATTTAAAGTGGCTGACTATGGTATTGTAGGCGATCTATTCGAAGTTATACCTGAATTGATCAAAGAATATAAAAAATAAGATAAGTAAAAAAAGTAGTAATACCAGAAAACTCGCACCCTTTAGTGCGAGTTTTTTATTTAAGGCTATCCTTTATACGTTCCAGTTCCGTACAGGCCTCTTCTACCAGGTTATTAATTACTGCTTTCATAGGTAATACTTCATCCATCAGCCCAACACTCTGACCAGCCATTAGAGATCCCTCATCAATATCCCCATCTATTACAGCGTTCCTTAATGCACCTATCCAAAAACGCTCAACTTCAAACTGAGCTTTTTCTCTACTTATCTTTTTTGCACCCAGTTCCTTAATCAACTGCAGCTGCAGCCTGCCAAACTCTTCCATACCTTTATTTTTCAATGCTCTTACTGCAACTACAGGCAGCTTAGAATCATATTGCGGTGTAGCGACTGCATGTCTTGCTCTGGCTTTAATAAAAGCCTGTTTGAATTTATCATGGGCATTACATTCATCAGTCATAACAAACCTTGTCCCAAGCTGACATCCGGCCGCTCCCATTGACAATAAATGAGCTATCATTTTACCAGTGGCTACTCCCCCGCCAACAAAAATCGGAACTTCACGAAAATCAAAGAGTACCTGTTGTAGTAATACTATCAAAGATACCTGACCTATATGGCCGCCTGCCTCACTTCCTTCCAGTATTAAAGAATCTATTCCAAACCTGATCTGTTGAGCAGCAATTCTCTTATCTGATGCAAAAGACATTGTTTTTTTGCCAGTATTCTTCATTTTCTCAATATCCGTCTTTTTAGGGAAGCTCCCGGCAAAAACTATAAAAGGAACTTTTTTTGTCTGAAGAATTTCAAGTTGAACTTTATAGTTTGGTGCTATTGTAATTAAGTTAACTGCAAAAGGAAGCTTTATTTCTTCTATGCACCTGTCAACTTCTTTCTCAAAAAACTCAGGTGTCATGTTACCGCCTGCCAAAACAGGAAAAGCTCCATTTTTACTCACAGCTTTTACCAGGTCAAAATCGCTAACCCAGGTCATAGCCCCACATATTATCGGATATTTCACACCTAAAAAATCTGCACCTTGCCGTGCCAGCTTTTCAAACAACATAACTATCCTCCAAAGATTCCTGATAAATACTCATCAACAGGTGCTAAAATAGGCATGAGATAAGTATGATGATTATTGTTATCTGCTAACTCTATTAGTTGTTTAGCTGTATTACAGTTAGTTTTCATATCTTTTTTAAAATTAGCTGGAAATATAGCACTATTAGTAGTTTCCCAGTAATGCTTTGAGCTGTCTGTTAGTACAGGTGAATGACCAAAGTAAATTTTCACACCTGATAATTGTTCCATATATATCCTTGCCAGATCTATATCAAACAACGCCTGTGTAAAAAAACCATCGGCTCCTGCATCCAGCTTCATTTGACAGTACTCCAGTTCTTTTTTAAATGAATTACGATAAGGGTCAAGTGCACAGTGAACTTTTAAGCTGGGAAATCGTTTCTTTATCTTTTTCAAAAATGTTATGGACGATACAGGAAAAGTATTAATTTTAACACTTTCAGGATTATCGCCCTTAATAATTAATATTTCATCTAATCCTCTAGGTATCAGGTCTTCTAAAATTGATATTGCATCTTCAATAGACTGAGCGATGCTTCTGAAATGAGGAATTGCCTTAATTCCAGCATCGAGCAATACCCCGGCCACATCATAACTTCTTAGATCCAACCGGTAAATATCCGGAATATTTGCACCTGATATTTCAGGATACTTAAGCATAAGCTGCCTCATATATTCTACAAAAGTTTCCATTTTCCTGGGAACAATTTCTATATAATTCATATATTGCCCCTGTATTTTATATAACTCATATACAACTCCTGAAATTTAAATATAATTAATCTTAATATAATTAATATCTAAATTTAACCATAAAGAAGTTTTTTTGAGGAGTGTTTTTATAATATCACCAATCCTTAAGCAGGGAATGAGAAGCAATAAAGTAATAAAAAGCATTAACTGCTAAATAGAAAAAACCAGAATATCTGAATAAATGGAAGTGAAAATAGTCATTTATTTTAAATGTGAGATGAATTATTATGATTAACAATAATGTTAGACTCAGCATAAAATATATCTATATTTTTAAAATTCAAAAATAAATGGGATCGGCAAGTAAAAAAATATATAGCTGGTACAAATTGAACTGTCCGTTTAAATGGGGAAGTGCAGTGTACAGGCGTACATTAACGAAGTCATTTGAAAACTTTATGTGTCGGACATTTTATTTTGGAACAGCTATAGTCTACCTGTAAAGCAGAAAATATGTTTTAATATACAGCTTTTAAAAATGATAGATGTTTTGTCGAAGTAAGAGGTGCTGATATTAAAAAAATAATCTCAAATTCATCGTATCCAAAAAATAAAGCTATTGATTTTACAAAAGCAAAGTTACTAAAAAATAATTTGAATGAAAATACATATTATTTTTATGATCTAAAATCTTATGAAAATCTTCAGTATATAAAACCAGTATACCATAGTGTCAAAAAAGAGGTGCGGAAGATTATCTCCAAAGATTATTGGAATATCTTAGTTACAGAAATAAAACATTCCAGCAAGTTCATTATAGTAAGCGGCAAAAAAGGGGAGTATACTGGCCCTCAATTTCATAGTGATGTTATGAAAAACAACACTAAATGGGAGAGCAGTGAGAAAATTTCAAACAATGAACTGTTGATATTACGGTTATTTTGCAATACTCATGATGAATCCGACTTAGTAAGAAAAAAAGTGGTAGAATTTTTTAAGACAGCAGCTCTAAAAAGTGTTGACGAATTGAAAAACAGCATAGTGCCTGAATTATTACATACGATGTTCTTCTTAAAGTTTGTTTCGCAAAAATTTGCAAAAGATTTTACCAGTGAAAATATATATAGAGGTGTATTATTAAATAATATAGAATATATAGGGCTTGCTGACGCAGCCCAGCAAACCATGTTCACAGGCACAAAATAAAGGTAAAA
>JAAEMD010000307.1 GCA_024225875.1 bacterium | reverse complement strand
TGGATGCTATTCATCTCTTCTTTTCTCAGTTCTTTTGTTTTTTTGATGATTGGGCTGCGTCAGCAAGCCCTATTTAGTTGAAAACAATACTAAACTGTTTTGATAAATTCCATAATTACTGCAGGTTTAAAGTTAATGATGAAAAATGTTTATAGAATATTCTTACAGAAATGATTAAATGACACAGAAACTGTTATCCAGGCAATGTTCAACAAATTAGAAAACTGACCGGTCTTATTATATTCCGGCCTCAAAATATAATTATCTTTTTCTATTATATTAAGAATACGTTCAAAACGAGCGCAGTACCAGTACCCCACTATCTTACATCTTAAAACAGGCAGCTCTTCCAGGTAATGTTTACCTTCTATAAAATATTTCCTGGCCAGATCAACCCGCTCTTTTACCCATAATCTAAAGGCCTCATTTTCCATGTCATTATAACCTGTATTATTATCTTTAATATATTCTGCAGGTATATTAATAAAGCCATCTTTAATATCTTTAACCATATCACGAAGCAGATGTGTAATATGAGCTGCTTTTGCCGATTTATATCTAGAATCAATATCATTATATCTGTAACCATTGCCTATAAAATAAAGCAGCCCATTAATAACGGATTTTGCCAGGTAGTCAGTATAGACTGACAGCTCATGTTCTGTTATAAGTTTACCAGCTCTATATGTATCAAATTCAATAACAGCAAACATATTACGGATAAAAGATTGAAGACCACTGTCCGGCTGGACATCATTATTAACAAGTTCAGCCAGAATCATCTCCTCCTCAGTTAAGTTGTTTATATTTTTTTTCTGATACAAATCATCTATTAATTTTTTTTGTCTTTTTATAAAGGCTGTTTTCTGCTCCCTGGACCAGGACGACTCATCTATAATATCATCAAGCCATCGAAAATATGCATAAGCCCGGAAAAAGTCATCAACCTTATCTTTATCAGACATGATTTTCGCTGTGTAATATGTCTGCTTACTACCATTGAATGTTATCTTTTTTGCTAACTGAACTGTATTTTTTATCATATATTTTTAATACCTGTTAATTAACTGAATTTATTTTCCCATAAATATAATTTCTATATTAATTATAAGATATGGCCACTGTAATATAAATCCTTTAAAAAGGACAAGTATAATATATTTTTACAGCTGAAAAATATAAAAGCTTTATCATACAGGCTGCTTCATCCAGCTTACGAGAATACAGTTTTAAGATTTCTAATATGTATTTTAGCCCAGGTAAAAGAAACTACAGCTACAATAGAGTTAGCCATAACCATACCCCACCACACACCAGGAAGACCCATGCCAAAAACAATTGCAAAGATAATTACAACCGGCACTGCAATTATTATTGTACGCAGGACAGTGATTATTAAAGCATTAATGCCTTTACCAACACCCTGAAACATTGATGAAGATATGACACCAAAAACAATTGCCGGGTATGAAATAACCAGAGTCCTTATAAGCACAACCAGATCACCTGCAATATGAGCTGATGAACTGGAGTATGTAAAAGCTTTGACTATATATGGTGCAAAAGTATACATTAATACTGCTGCAAAAAGCTCAATAACAAGCCCTGTTTTAATAGAAAACATATAACAGCTGTTTAATTTTTCATAATTTCTTGCCCCATATGCCGCACCAGTTAAGGAAACAATGGCGCTTGATATACCGAAAACAGGTATAGAACCTATCACAATTATCCTGAAACCGGTTGATATTATTGCAATTCCATCAGAACCACCTACACTAACTACCACCAGGTTTACCAGAAACATTGAAACAGCTATTGATAAATGTTGAATACAGGCAGGAAATCCTACTGAAAAAATATCATTAATAATTTTATAGTCTATATTAAAACCTTTAAACTGTAACGGCACATAGGTATTCTTTTTTAGAAACAGCCAGTTAAAAATCAAAAGAGAGCTTACAGTCAAAGAAATCACCGATGCCCAGGCGGCACCAGCAACCCCAAAGTCAAAAATATAAATAAAAACAGGATCAATAATGATATTTAAACCAGTACCCAGCAAGATAGCCCACATAGCCCTTTTTGTATCACCCTCTGCCCTTAATACAGCACCGCCTACGCTTAAAAAGAACAGTGGAAAAACACCTGTTATCATAATCTTTGCATAAGAAACACTAATACCAGATGCCGCTCCAGCACTTATATTGTTAATAATATTTTCTATAAAAAAAAGCAAAGGTATTATATAAATAAAGGCTACTGCAAACATAAGTAAAAAGGTATGGACAGCAACATTACCGGCACGTTTCTTATCTTTAGCACCAATATGTCTTGATATAGCTGCTCCTCCACCAATGCCAATACCCATCCCCAGACCTATAGACACAAAAAAGAAAGGGAAGAAAAACCCAACCGCAGCTAAAGCACTGGACCCTAAACCTGACACCCATACTGCATCAGCAATGTTATAAACAGCATGACTTATATTAGATACTATTATTGGTAAGGATAGTTTAAAAAGAGACTTTTTAGGGTCACCCAGTAAATTCTTTACACCTGAAGTTGTTTTTTCTTTATCCGACATAAATATAATCCGCCCATCTCAAGACATCAATCATACTCTTCGTTTACAATAATAACAAATAGATTACAAACTGGCCCACAATAGTGTTGATAAAGATCCGGCACATAAACGTCATATTATATTCTTATTTTTTGGCCCTGTTTCAACCTCATTTTCCATCAACACTATTGTGGGCCAGTTTATATTAATTACCTGCTTTTTCAAAATATATTTACTGTCAGAACTGTACTATTGATTTAAATTTATGATAAACTTCATCTCAGGTCATCATGTCTGATCTCTGGTAGAGTGTAACGGCTGTCCTGCTTCAAAATATTAGAATATCTCTATACAGCTTATACCTGTTTTATATTCAGGAAATTCTGTTTTTACCAGACAGTAGCTGATTGAAAATAAACACGTAACATTATTTATGAAAAGAAAACAAGTCCTCAGGATAAGAAAGAACGAACATTACATAATAAATATAGATAAGCTGGGAACAAGGGGCGAAGGTTTAGGTTATATTGACGGATTGATGCTTCTGGTAAAAAATGCCTTACCAGAAGAAAAAGTTGAGGTCAAAATAATAAAACTATATAAAAAATATGGTATCGCAAAACTTATAAAGGTAATAAAAAGTTCTCCGTTCCGCACTGATCCGCCCTGCATTTATTTCAACTTATGCGGGGGCTGTCAAATTCAGAATATCAGGTATAGTGAACAGTTAAAAATTAAAGAGGCTAAAATAAAAGAATTTCTATCTGAGCTGAAATATCGTATTTTACTGCCCGTAATATCAATGAAAACACCTTATTACTTCAGAAACAAGGCTCAGTTTGCCATTGGATCAAAAGGCGGCTACACCATTACAGGGCTATATGCTGCTCATTCCCATCATATTATTGATACTGAGCAATGCCTTACCCAGGACAAATTAATTAATAAAGCTCTGGCAGCGTTCAGAAGCTTTATTTGTGAAACAGATATTTCCATATATAACGAACATAATCATCAAGGTCTTTTACGGCATATTGTTATTCGTTCAGCTTTTTATGAAAAAGAAATTTCAGTTTGTATAGTTATTAATGACAAATATATGCCGGAAAAGACAGCACTGATTGAAAAACTGACGACCATAAAAGAATTAAAAAGTATAAGTATTAATATTAATAGAAATAAAGGTGATGCAGTGTTCGGTAAAGATACAGCAGTATTATGGGGCAGGTCCAGAATAAGAGAGTCAATAATGGGTATAATCTACGAAATATCGCCAGGATCATTCTTCCAGGTAAACTCTTTACAAACACAGGTTTTAGCTTCTCTAGTAATGAAGTATTCAAACCTGTCTGGAAAAGAGGTTGTCTGGGACTTATATTGCGGAACAGGATTTTTTTCACTGCTCCTGGCAAAGAATGCGGCTAAGATTTATGGAATAGATATTATGGAAGAAGCTGTCAATGATGCAAAAAATAATGCTGAAATTAATGATATAAAAAATGTGGATTTTATTTCAGGTAAAGTAGAAGATATTGTTATCGATTATACTGAAAATAAAAAAACAGCCGCTGATATAGTAATTCTTGATCCGCCAAGGAAAGGATGCGATTTAACATTGCTGGAAGCTATTGTAAAGATGAGTCCCGATCGGATTATTTATGTATCATGTAATCCTGTCAGCTTAGCAGGAGACCTCAAATATCTGACACAAAATAAATTTTACATAGATTCTATACAGCCTGTCGATATGTTTCCTCACACAGTACACGTAGAAACTGTTTGCTGCCTTAAAAACATGGCTTAGTTTTATGGAAAATATTATCCCTGTTAATACAGTTGAGTTTCTATCTTAACTTTCTCAACCCTTACTACGAAAAATACTGCTGTTAACTGCAGTTATTATTTTTAAAAAAGTGAATTTCCTGCCACCCAGCCAGTTGAGAAAGCTATTTGCAGATTAAAACCACCAGTATCTGCATCTACATCCATAACTTCTCCAGCAAAATACAAACCCTCTATTAACCTGGACTCCATTGTTTTTGGGTTAATCCCTTTTATATTTACACCTCCAGCCGTAACTATAGCTTCTGAAAAAGGCCTGTAACCAGTTATATTAAATTTCAGGTTCTTTAAAAAAACCCGTAAACGCTTTCGCTCTTCCGAATTAATCTGACTGGCCTTCCTGGAGGGATCTATTTTAATCAGTTCCAAACATACTGGAATCATTTTTCTGGGCAGTAGTCCTTTTAATAAATTACTAAACTGCTGCTTACCTTTTTCATTTAAATCCCTCAACAGCCTTGAATCAAGTTGTTTATCATCCAGTGCAGGTTTCAGGTCAAGAGATATAACTACTTCTGAATTTGCATTTAATCCTTCTACAGCATATCTACTGATAGAAATAATCGCTGGTCCTGACAGGCCGAAATGCGTAAAAACCAGTTCTCCAAACCTTTCAGCGATTTTTTTTCCATCAATAAAAATACTAACAGCAGTATTTTTAAGGCTCAATCCCTGAAGCCTGGGGGCAATAAAGTTACCTGTTATCAAAGGAACTAATGCTGCCCTTACCTGCTCAATATTATGTCCTGCCGATGCTGCTAATTTATATCCATCACCATCTGAACCAGTTGAGGGATACGCAGCTCCTCCAGTTGTAATAATTACTCGATAAGCTTTATATATTTTCTCAGGAATCCTTGAGACCCTGCCAGTTTTAACACCTGCTATTTTGTTATTTTCCATAATAAGAGCAACAACAGGAGAATGAGTTATTATCCTGACACCATTTTTCTTATTCCAGTCAATTAAACCGTTTACTATATCAGCAGCCTTTCCTGTAGCAGGAAAAACTCTATAGCCTCTTTCTGTGATTGTATTGATCCCCATTTGTTCAAAAAAGTCCATAACATCCTGGTTAGAAAAGCTATGCAGGGCATACTTTAAAAATTTATAATTATTTTTTATGAATTTACTAAATTCACTAACAGGCAGAGCATTCGTTATATTACAACGGCCTTTACCTGTAATTGATAACTTTATTCCAGGCTGATGCATCTTTTCTAAGATAGTTACTTCTGCCCCCTGTAATGCAGCTTGTCCTGCAGCCATCAGGCCCGCAGCTCCAGCTCCAACAACAATTACTTTGTTATCTAACGATTCTTGTACTAATGATGTCATAATTCTTAATAAGACTATTACAAAACAGGGTTATTTGAAAGAGAGCATGGTTTTTTCAAGATTCAATAATGTGTTAACTGACATCTTCTCTCACCTGAAGGAAGGCGCTTCTGTTTCCAGGGAAAGCTGGAACCATGGTGTACAAACAGATACTGTTAATATCTTAAAAAATACAATCTCAAACCAGGTCTGGATTCACAGTAGTAAGGACGGGAATGGAGATTCACATTTAAAAGCCGGCATTATCAGTTAGAGCAGAAACAGTACCCGGTAATAAACGGCCGACACAGATTATCTACAAGCTGAATTATCCTTTTCCTGTGATCAGATAGAGCTGGGATGTCACTAAGCATATTAATAACTATAATAAAAAGGTGAACTACTATCGCTTTAATAAATAACATAGCAGGTAAAACAACTCACACTGAGTCTCATATGGTGTTTACAAAAGAAATTACAGCATGAATTAACATATCATTAAGCAGTTTTTATTCTGATATTTTGATATAATATTTCAGTTATTGAAGTCAGGTTAAATTAAAAATCCGCAAAAAAAAACACCAGAATGAATGATGCCGCAAATGCAAGCCAGTTGGTATTTATTGTG
>JAAEMD010000306.1 GCA_024225875.1 bacterium | reverse complement strand
TTCAATAGCACATTCATAAGGATCTCGGAGATAACTTTCCATCCAGTGCATTTCTAAAATCTTATTAATTTCCTTTTCTATAACGCCAGCCTCTTCCAACTCAAATCTGAGCCACTGTTGCGCCATTAACGCGTCTTTCACTTGTTCTGTAAATTCATAATCTTCCTGGCCTGATCGCGCTATCTTCTTAAATCTTTTTATGAAAGTATTCATCTGTTTTTGATTTAAGACTACCCAGTCTTTGATGTCTTCTACTGTATATGTTCCCATCTTTGTTATTTCCTCAATTTGAGATTACCTGCCTAAAAAACTAACGCGGAAAATCCTTTCTAAAAACAAAGTAGCACTCCTTTTGCAATTATTTCATAAATCCTAAGCCCAAATATCAGTTGCCCGCCAATAGGTGAAGTGAATTTTTGCTTATGGTAGGAGATATTAAATTTTTGATCTTTTTCTATTAACTACGAATCTTAAGTTTCAGGTCAAATATCGTAGAAACTTAAGATTCAAAATGGGAAAAATTTAGAAAATTTGCGCTAAATCCTGTAATCACCTGTAATCAGAGGATATGCTCATGTTGCCGAATCTTAACTTTGTACATAAAGTTAAGATTCGCTAATCTCAAACAGATCGGGTTCTCTCCCCTTTTGTGGAATTTTT
>JAAEMD010000305.1 GCA_024225875.1 bacterium | reverse complement strand
GTCGCTATATTTAAAAGCAGAAAATGTCTGTAAAGACTGGTGAGGTATTACAGAATAATATTCCAATAATAAAAGCAAGGCAAAAAGGCTTGTAGCAAACAATGCCTGAAGATAACTATACTTTTTCTCTAAAAATATTCCACCGATTATGGCATGAAATAAAAAGTAAAAGATAAAGGGGTTCTCAATACCACCGGCAAAGTATATCAGGCATATAAGGGAGAAATGATCTGTCATGATTTGTATACCCGCATGCATCTGCACTGATTCAAATGTTTTTACACGGAGAGCATTTGTATTGAAAAAAAACCACGCATTGGTTAATCCTATAATAACGCCTATGGTATATAGAGGAATAACCTGCTCCACAACATCAAAAACACTACTGAAGATATATGTCGTAATAAACAAGCCTGATATAGCAATCCAACGCAGAAGAATCAGCCAGTGTATACGTTCTACTAATTCTGTTATTTTTAAATTTTCCTTGAACACCTATGATAGCTCCTGTTTCCGTCTGTCAATTGTCGTCATTACAAAAAAAACATTAATGATTATAGCTATATTTACACAAATCCTCAATAGCCATTGGATTACTTTTACAAATCCCTGATATCATCTTTATCCATCGTTTTAAAGACAGGAAACTGCTATAGCGAT
>JAAEMD010000304.1 GCA_024225875.1 bacterium | reverse complement strand
TGAACCCTGAATCATTAATGCTGGCCATTTGAAATACAGTTAAAGCAGGCCAGCCTTGCTCGCAGGCGTGCATAATTTTTTGCAGCCTGGATAATGAAACCCAGACTGATGAAAGCAGTTTTTCTCCTGGCCATTGTATACTATTTGTATTATTTTTTTGTTTTTCATAGCCTAGCCTTTGGCTTTTAATTTGGGAAATTAAGTACTTGTATTTTATTATTCCTGCTTCACTGTCTTTATTGCCAGAGTTATTTTTGTCTAACTCCTTCAGTATTAGACTGGCATTCCAGCCGTTGTGGAACAACAGTATATCTACACACTGACAATTATAGTACGCTTCCATATTTGTACTAATGAGGTTTACTAAACTTTCTTTATAACTGGTTTCTTCCCAAAAGTTATCTTCAGTGGGTAGTGGGCGATCGCACATTAATGAGATAAAACTGTACGAAAAATTAAGAGCTTTAAATATTTCTCTAGTATAACCATTTAATTCATCATATACTTTTACTTTTTTATACTGGTTCCCATCGAGAAAGCTGAAAATCTTTTGATTAAAGCATGGAAAAACAGCAGACATAGAATTATAACTTTGTTCAGTACTATTAGCTTCTATACCATACGGAGAGACATTATTATTATCGAATGCCTGGATTTCTTTTGTGTTATAGACTCCCTTTTTGAGAAAAGTTAGAATATCAAACTCACTGGATTTTGAATACATTTTAAATATAAATTTCTTATTAACTTTTGAATAATTAAAACCAAGGCTTAACAGGTCAGAAATATTTTCTATCTGGAAGAAAAAATCATTAAAGCATTTACCCCATTTGTCCACAATGTGATGAATTTTTCCAGCCACCATATCTGTACTATCTCCCAGAAATTCTTTTATAAGATTTTTAATCTCACCTGGAACATTCCATTTATTATGAAACTCATTTGTTCTTATATATCCATTTAATAATAAAAGCAGTTTAGGATTATTGTATGCATCTTTCATTGTAAAGTGGTTAAAACGATCTGAAGGAACTTTTTGATTATTAGTTAGACGTACATCCTTAAGCAT
>JAAEMD010000303.1 GCA_024225875.1 bacterium | reverse complement strand
TATCGGCAATGAACTTAAAAAAGGCCGCTGCTTTAACTTAACTTGATAAATTGAATGTGTTTTTTGGATGCTATTCATCTCTTCTTTTCTCAGTTCTTTTGTTTTTTTGATGATTGGGCTGCGTCAGCAAGCCCTATCTATCTGTAATAAAATAATTTTGTGGAAGTAATTTTGTGCAGTAAAAATAAGGAAAAACAAAATCCTTCTTATATTCCTCAATAAATCGAATAGTGCAGTAGTTTGGATAATCCCCAATAACAGCCTGTAACCGCAAGCATTCTTTTTTATCTCTTAAAATAAAATAGACTTTATCTTTATGTTTATTAAAAATATCTTTGGCAAGTTTTATTTTTTCTATTTCAGTATCAACTACATAGACATCAACTTTTCCTTTTTTAATTAAGCCTTCTGTTAATGGTGTATTACATTGAGAGCAATATAAAATACCACCCGAAGGAATTTTATCTATTTGAGCATTCTTTATTTCAACGGCATCATCGGGGACAGTTATTTCAACCAAGGGAAGATCCACGAACTGAAAGCTGTTGCAATTGCTACAATTTATACGCCTTGCCATAGCTTATCCACCGCATCTTCTATCGAGTATGTTTTGTACATACTCAATGATATTCGTTCCTTTAATAAATCAAGTGGGTGCAGAATAAAAACATCTTTGCCTCTTCCAACCATAGGGATGGCAGTGTTAATCGTGCTATCCCTTTTATGCAATTCATAAATCTGATTAAGTATTCTTATTTGATGAGGGAGAAAAATAGATGTTGGTTTAAATGATTTTCTGTTTTTATCAAGCTGCTTTAATTCAATAAAAAATATATACCTTCCAGTATCAAGAATATTGTCGAAAGGTTTGAATGACGTCCTGAAGCCGTCAGGTATATGATAAAGAAAAGCTTTGCGGTCCTTGGCATAAACTGCCTTTTTAAGTTTTTCATGCAAATACCGTTCCTTACCCACGTTTTATATCCTGAATATCTCTAAGTACATTCTTGAAATGCTCGAAATAAGGTGCGATATAAGATTGAAAAAACTTTTTTGCCTCAAAGTCTGAAATGTGATGAGGCTTTGTGAACTTCATCGTATAGTTTTCTTGGTCTGAATCAATAGAAAAGCCTTTTATTCTTAATGCTTTAACTGAATCAATGTAAGCGATCCCCAAAGCACATACTAAAAAGTTATGCGCAAAAGATATAATGTTAATGCCTGGAGGTGAAAGTAGTGAAAAGTGATAACGAAGAATGGATGGGGCATTATGCTGGTTGGCGGGCCAGTGGAAAAACACAATTGGAATATTGTGAGTTA
>JAAEMD010000302.1 GCA_024225875.1 bacterium | reverse complement strand
TTTGCCTGAAGCCATGACAGCAGACGAGTTTAAAGTGTTGATGCCTCAAAATATTGATAAGAACTTGCTCGCAGGTCCCGCCGCTTAAATTTATATCTGATTTTCACACACTTTGATAGATGGGGTTAATTAAGCGCTTACTGAATGTGTACTTCCTGAAGAATGCAGCACCTGATAATTTGCAAATCTCATATTTATCTGTCAAACGCCCCCCCTTTTTTTTCACGTATGAGTCAGCGCCGAACGATATTCGTCATACACTTGTTTCCAATCGATATATGGACCAATAACATCAAATTTAGACGTGTCAATAAACCGACTTTTTAATAGCTTTTTGAGGGAATTAATTAGTTCAATAATTTTGTTGTAAATACCCACGCTGTCATTTTCAAAGTGAATTGATATTGCAGGACCAAAACTCCAGTCTTTGCAAATGAAGTCTTTCTTCTTTGTTTTAACAATTCGTAGGGCTTTGACTGACCAGTATTCACCTCTTACTTGGGTGCCATAGAAATATAGTTTTATATAACCGATTATATCATTATACTCCCAAATATTGCCGTATGCCTCTCTATCCTGGTGTTCCCGAGTCAATTTTTTAGTAGGGTTCTTTTCAAACAATTTCTTGGAACAACTATTTAGTTTTGAAAACTCTTTATCAATATATTCATTCACTTCTTTATCAAATTTTTCTCTATTAGTTCGATAGATTGGAAGCTCAAAGAAGTACAATTCTTTTGGCATATTTATTCCCTTAAGGTACAAAACGTAATTATACTGACCTATAGTAAATTTTGATCAGTATAAACAAAAAAACAAATAAATATCCACCTTCTTAGAAGGTGGTTTTGCCTTTTACCCCCTATAAGGGGGCTATGCTTGCCTCCTGAGAAGACAAGCAGGTCATCCCCTATTTCATACAAACTTCTTATTGTTCTTG
>JAAEMD010000301.1 GCA_024225875.1 bacterium | reverse complement strand
GGAACCTTTCAGCTCAACGGTTTTCAAGACCGCCGCATTCGACCACTCTGCCATCTCTCCGTGAAGGATTTTAACATAAGGAGTTAATTATGTGAATAAAGTTATTTTGATTTTAATGTCTCTAAAATAACAATAGTAACGATTAATGTGCCGCCAATTATTGTTTTTATATCAGGAACTTCCTGGAGAATTATAAATGCCAGATATGAAGAAAATAAAATCTGCCAGTAAGAAATTATACCAGAAGTTTTTGCTTTAAGGTGCTTTAAACTTCTCATATAAAGAGTATGTCCTATAGCAGTAACAAAAAAACCTAAAAATAATAAATTTAATAGATCTGACGCCTTTATGCTAAACTCCATTAAAAAAACAGCCGGGCTAAGCAGCAGGGATGCTGATAGCATTTGATATAACATAATAATACTGCCAGAGTATTTTTTTGCATATTTTCTGCTTATAATGTTTCTGATGGCCAGTAATATTGCAGATATCAGACCAAAAAATATACCTTGTGAAATATTATTAGAAGCAGATAGTTCAGGTGTCATTATCAGTATCCCTGTGAAGGCGGCCATAGCAAAAACAGCATCTATGAAATGAAACTTTTCTTTGAAGAAAAAAGGTTCAATAAAAGCTGAGAAAATGGGGTAGGTGAACATAGCTATAATTGAAATTGCAACATTTGATAGTTTGATTGCATAAAATAGAGTTACCCAGTGAGCGCCCATAATCAGGCCTGTGAGCATTAGAGCAGGATAATCCTTCCTTTTTTTCAGCTTAATGGATTTGCCGGTAATAATAAGAAAGCATAAGAGAAAAAAAACAGTTATGCCTGCACGGCCAAATATGATTAATGTAGCCGGCAATTGAATAAGTTTTGCAAATAGAGGGCCTGCACCAAATATTAGTACTGCAAGATTAACTTCTATTAAACTTCTGGTTTCAGGTCTCAACTATACGTTCTATGATAATTAATCTATTAAAACTTTATCTGTTTTGGTGTTCTGGGAAATGGAATAACGTCCCTTATATTGTCCATACCTGTAATATACATAAGTAGTCGTTCCAGGCCCAGTCCGAATCCTGAGTGGGGAACAGAACCGAATTTCCTTAAATCAAGGTACCACTGATAGGTATCTATGTCCAGGTTCTGGTCCTTCATTCTTTTTAAGAGTATGTCATATCTTTCTTCACGCTGTGAACCGCCTATTATCTCTCCTGTACCAGGTACAAGAAGGTCCATAGCTGCAACTGTTTTGTCATCATCATTTACTCTCATATAGAAAGGCTTTATGGTTTTGGGATAATCAATCACAAAGACCGGGTTTTTAATCACCTGCTCTGTTATGTAACGTTCATGCTCTGATTGAAGGTCATTACCCCATTCAACAGGGAACTCAAATTTATGCTTAGAGCTCTGGAGAATACTTATTGCCTCTGTATATGTTATTACTTCAAATTTTGAATATGATAGTTTGCTAAGCCTTTCCAGCACGTTTTTATCTATCCATTTATTGAAAAATTCCATATCTGTCTGACAGTGTTCAAGTACATAATGAATAATATTTTTTATGAACTCTTCAGCCAGCCTGTAATTATCTTCAAGGTTATTAAAAGCTACCTCAGGTTCGATCATCCAGAATTCAGAGCAGTGTCTTGAGGTATTGGAGTTTTCAGCTCTGAATGCAGGTCCGAATGTATATGTCTTTGTAAAGCTGTGTGCAAAAATTTCAGCTTGAAGTTGACCGCTGACTGTAAGAAATGTTTCTTTACCGAAGAAGTCTTTTTCAAAGTCTAAATTACCTGTTTTATCTAAAGAAGGTTTTTGCAGATCAAAGGAAGTCACTTTAAATAGTTCTCCAGCACCTTCACAATCACTGGCTGTAATTATCGGTGAGTGCAAATAAATAAAGTCACGTTCCTGAAAAAAGCGATTAATAGCAAAAGATAACTGTGATCTAACTCTGAATACTGCGCTTAGAGTATTGGTTTTTGGTCGTAAATGAGCAATTTCTCTTAAAAACTCAAAACTATGGCGCTTTTTTTGTAATGGATAGTTCTCGTCAGTATTACATATGATCTCAATATTAGAAGCTGACAGCTCTGTTTTCTGTTTGCCAGGAGAATTTACAAGCTGGCCAGTAGCTTTTATGCTGGCTCCAGTACCAATACCATTAAGCTCATTGAAGCACTGGCTCTCCGAATTAATTACTACCTGCAGACTATTTAAGCTTGAGCCGTCATTAATTTCTATAAATAAGATATTTTTACTTGTTCTTGCAGTTTTAACCCAGCCGTAAACTGATATTTCTTTGTCAGAGGCAGCCATTTTGATTATATTCTTAATAGACATCTGGTATCACTCATTTCTTATTTAAATTCTATAAATCAAGTTTTTTCTTAACTGCTAACAGGGATATAAATATGAAATAGAAGGCCAGTACTTAAAAGCGCACTTTTATTCAGCTTAAATAATCGGTAGTAAGGCTGTCATAGAAAGCTTCATACTTATCCTTATTATCTGTTTG
>JAAEMD010000300.1 GCA_024225875.1 bacterium | reverse complement strand
TTTTAGATGGTAACAATACTAACTATTAATATCAATTTAATGCTAATATATATATAATATGACGTTTATGTGACGGGTACTTATCAACACTATTGTGGGCCAGTTTGTAATAGATAAAGACGTGCTTTGGAGTAATTAAAAAGATGCCTTTATAACAGCATTATAAAATAAAGAAATCAATTTTAATACTAAACCAGATTGCAACACACATTAAATATAGACATTTTTTATAAAAAAATATATTATATCTGCCTTAAATAAAGACAACATAATATTTAAATGCAATTAAAAGTAATATTGCATCGAAAAATAGTTACTAAAATAAAATTCTTAAGAAAAGGAGTACAAAATTGTATAATACAGGCAGAATTCAAGGAATCGGTGGAAAATACAGAAAGGGAAAGGGAAATGACAACCCGAAAAAGCCAAACAAGAACCAGGGCAATAATGACGCAAATTCATCAGATAATCGTATAACAGCGAGGGTATGGCTTAAAAAACTTGCCCCTAAAGAACAGAAAGAACAAAAAAGCGACGATAACACTATACAAAGACAAAAAAAAGAACCTGATCCTGTTAAGGTTATGGGAATAGAGAATATAGAGATTACGGTAAATCCAGACACACACAAAATTGTTAGTCTAGCAGCTCATAATTTAGAGTTCACCAACAAGATTAATATATCAGATCAAATTCTAGGGACAATAAGAGAATTGGAGTTAGAAACAAGCATTGCTACTGCAGTTGAGGTTGAGGGCGATGACAATCGCCAGAATGCCATCAACGCAGTTTTTCTAGAAAATATCACTGATATTGCAAAGAGCGTTAACTCGTAACTGATGATTAGGCAGGGCTGAAAATACCAGCCCTGCACTTCTAACTAAAAAATGAAAAATCAATTCAGGATTATTAATGATAAAAATACAGTCTCACAAGATGTAAAGGAAATAATATACGACAGTTATTATTCTTCAAAATATAAAACAATTGAAAGTTATTTTATATCAGAAAAAATAAATTACAGTAAAACAGAACTGACACACTTAAGAAAAATTATTCAAAAGAATATAATCTCTCAAATAGAATATATCTGTTATGTGATTTATCATATGATGAACCTCTCAAACAACTGGCCACCTGCTGGAGAGCAGCAGGCACTAAACTCATTCTGCCGAATAGTTCTGGGCATAGGGCCGGGTAAAGATCTAACCACTGACAATACAAAGCTTTTTTTTGAAAAAATTAACAGCAAAATCCAGGAATTAAATATTAATATAATGGATCAAAGAACAGCAAAAGAAACAATAATCGGTTATAAAATCAACCTGTGCGGGTTCTCTGTCAATGCAATCGACACCATCGAAATCAATAGAATTCTACAGTTTACTGGCATAAAATATAGAGTTTATTGTGGAAAGCAAAATAATACAAGAGAATATATATTATTCGAAGCACGCCATAAACAAATTAGTGGCTACGACATTTTTTTTATAGAAAAAGAAAAAATGAGATCGCCGTCATTAATCATGAATCTTGCGGCTTTAATAACACCAGAAAACATTTTTATACGTAAAGAAGCTCTTATAACAATAATTAAACAGAAATGGGCAGCCGTATTTATATATAATGATCATGAAGATGATATTTATGTAAAAATATCTGAAACAATAAAAAGAAGATGCCTGACTTTATTCAAAATTGATAGTGCTGAATATCTATTAAAACATAAAAAAACCTTCATAAAAGATATGGAAGAAAATATTTTTTATCATGAGATTGGGCACGGCAGCATTCATAATTATGCTTTAGATATGGTGGCAAGTTCCATTGCAGATGGAACTGATTGTTATACTGACAGTGTCTTGCCTGCTATAGCAGAAACTCTGGCTGACATAGCACCAGATAAAAACAAACTAAAAGGTACAATTACTAACATAATAGATATTTCAAAAAAAGACCGGGTAAGAGCAGAAAGGATGTTTTATATGTACTTATCGGATGTCTGGTTTTTTGACACTGAAGATACGTACATGTACCTCTACTCTGAACTAATATTATTAATACTGTTACCATATATTAAACCAGACAAAACTATTGATTTTAAACTAATGGAAGAGAAGATATCTTTTAATTCTAAAAACACTTCTAAACAACTGATAGATATAGTTAAAGAATCCACTGACTATATTCAAAACATCATAGTTAATGCAACCTATTACTTCCCAGGTGCAGAGAATGATTATTTTTATCTAAAAAAACTAACTTTACTTAATTTAAAGAAAAAAGATATAACACCTGATGAAAGCTCTTATAATTATCACTCAATATACTGGAGTACAGTATTAACATATTCAAAAGTTATTTCTAACAAAAACAAAGAAATCCAGAGATATCTGGACGAAAAAAAACAGGAAGTAAGATTGCTTATGCTAAAAGCAAATTGTGGTGAGGAAAAAGCACAAAAATACTTAGCCGACCCCAAAATTTATATAGCTGAAAAAATGAAGGAATTAAACTTTATTGATTAAATCCAGCTTCACATAAATTATGGAGCCTGCTATATCTTCGTTTATAAAAATTCATACCAGTTTATAAAGCTGTATTTTCTCTTATAAGCTTAAATATTTTATCTACAGTTTTCTGCTTATGAACTACATTACAGTTCTCACAGCTCCACACTTCTTTTTTAAGGTTTTCAGAGTATATATAACTGCCCAGCTCTGCTTTTAAGCAGGGATAAAAAGGACAGTAACAAAATGTGCAATCTTCCAGACCACTATGACAGGGATATGCGGAGCACAGATGATTAATTCTTTTGATTTGCATAAAACATATTATACACCGTTATAAAGCCTTAAGGTAACTTACCATAAATGATTCTAATTTCATTACATAAGCCCGACAATAAGAGTCAAAATGTATAAAGTGAAAATAACTGCTGCTTCTGCAATTTCACTTATCGCCCCAATATTGTCCCCTGTCATTCCGCCAGTCTTTGACTTTGAAATCAGGGTAAACAATAAAGTAATAATAATCAATATCACAAATATAATTAATGAGTTAATAAAGCCAGTCAAATATACGCTGACAAACAAGGTAAAAACAGCACTTATCAAAAGGTCATACAAACGTACCTGCCCGATATAAAACTTACCGGTCCCCTTTTCAGCAGCATATTTAGAAGAAAAGCAGGCCAGAACCTGTGACCAGCGAGAAAAAACTGTCATAAGTAGAACGATATAAAAGAGATTAGAGACAGGCATACAAATCAAGAAAGAATACTTTATTAATACAATAGATATTATCCCCAGCACACCCATAGCACCAACGGAGCTGTCTCTCATTATTCTTATACGCTCCTCTTTTGTACGTATACCGTAAAATCCATCACAGGTATCTGCCAGACCATCAAGATGAACAGCTCCAGTAACAATAAAAGATATAACTAAAATAAAAATAACTATAACAGGCCTGGATACCCACGGTTCCATTAACGCTGGTAGAGCAGAAATAAAACCGATAATAACACCTGTAAAAGGAAAATACTTCATTGATCCGGAATAATCAGTTTGATCGATATTACCTTTTACTTTCACTGGAATAACAGTTAAGAACTGTAGTGCAATAATTAAAGATTTCATTAGCTTTTTTCAGATACCCCCGCTGTCTCAAAAGTTGCCATCCTTGTCATTATTTTTGCAGCAGCGTCCACCAGACTTATACCAAGTGCTGCACCGGTTCCTTCGCCGAGACGCATACGAAATTTTAATAAAGGAGTAAGACCAAGCTCTGCCAGAATTACTTTATGACCTTTTTCAACTGAAGAGTGAGCAGCAAACATATAATCTTTAACCCTTTTCTCAAGTCTATATGCAATAAGTGCAGCCGCTCCTGAAATAAAACCATCAATAACTACAGGTACTTTTCTGGCAGCAGCAGCCAGAATCACTCCACAAATACCACCGATCTCAAAGCCGCCTGCCTTACAAAGTACATCAATAGGATCGTCAGGGTCTGGTCGATTAATAGACAGTGCCTGTTTAATAACTTTAACTTTATTCTTCCAGGAAACATAGTTAATTCCTGTACCGTTACCTGTAACTGCCTCTATTTTCTGACCAGAAAAAACAGAGGTAACAGCACTGGCTGATGTTGTATTAGCTATCCCCATGTCACCAGTACCAATAATATCAATCCCTTTTTCGAACTCCTTTTCAAAAATATCTATCCCGTATTCAATAGAGTTCACAGCTTCCTCCCTGGTCATAGCAGGTCCTTTAGCCATATTGTCAGTACCATAATTAACCTTATTTATTATAAGGCCTGGCGCTGGATCAATATCTTTTGCAATACCCAGATCAGCAATAACTACCCTGGCCCCGACATGTTCAGCTAAAACATTTACAGCAGCCCCGCCATTCAAAAAATTTGCCACCATCTGGGCAGTAACTTCCTTCGGAAAAGCGCTCACTCCCTCATCAGCTACCCCATGATCACCTGCAAAAGTAAAAATAACTTTATTATTTAACAATGGATTCTTTTTGCCTGTGATACCTGCAACTCTCTTTGCCAGTTCTTCCAGC
>JAAEMD010000299.1 GCA_024225875.1 bacterium | reverse complement strand
GTAGTTACTATAGGGACAGTACATATGTCAATAGCAATAAAGCTCTATGATGTGCAGCGAAGAATAGCCTACCAATTTTGCAATAAAAGATGAAGAAATCCCGACAAAAAAGTAAAAGTCCATAAAATTGCTTGGGATGCATGTCGGGGGGCGATCTGTGGCACCTGTTAGCGGGCAAAGCTCTTCCCTTATAGAGCTTTATTGCTATTGACATATGTACTGTCTCTATAGTAACTACATGTACAGTACTAATAATAAATATGTGATATTTAAAGGAGGGGAGGAATGGCAACTTCTTTGACTAAACTGAGAACAAACATTTTCAAATTTGTAGACCAAGTTATTGATACTGGCATACCTTTAGAAATAGAACGAAAAGGTCACCGATTAAAAATTGTTCTCGAAGAAAAAAAAAGCAAGCTTAGTAATTTGAAGCCTCACAAGTGCATTATAGGAGACCCTGATGAACTTGTTGAAGTGAAAGTAGCAGAATGGAAAGAGCTGGAAAACCTATGATATTCTTAGATACCCATATAGTTGTATGGCTATACGAGGGCCTTGTCGGTAAATTAACCGAAAAATCCAAAGACGCCATAGAAAATAATGATCTTTATATCTCGCAATTTGTAAGATTAGAAATGCAGTATCTTTATGAAATAAAAAGAATAACAGAAAAATAAAAAAAAATTATTGATAGTTTAGCAGGGTCCATTAATTTAAAAATTTCTAATGGCCCACTTAATAAGATTATTAACGAG
>JAAEMD010000298.1 GCA_024225875.1 bacterium | reverse complement strand
AGTTTGTAAAATTTCATGGTAATCCTGTGGGTTAACAATCCAAAAAATGCCATTACCCCAGCCACAAAAACCATACTCTTGCCAGTATTCCAATAAGCGCTCAGGGAGCTTATCTTTAAAAAAGTCAAGTGTCTCTTGTGTTGGCATTGTCGCTTTTATCGCGGGGCCAAAGCCTTTAAAATTGTAAAAGTTATCGAAAAATTTATTCGTCATTTAACCATTCTATTTCATCTGCCAATTCTTGATCCCATGAAAAATCAATATTGAATTCACCTGTTGGCTTCAAATAAAATACAGCACGATTCCACTTGTTCGAATCATTTTCAGTTGTAATTTCATGGAGCTGCTGAAAATCATTTACAATTTTTCTATCAAAATTTCTAAACTTAAATGAAGTAAAATCTGTATTTTTTTGATGAAAGCCGCCTTTCATCTTAAGTGCATCGTCTCCATAATACTCTACTTCAATTACAGCTTTTGACCATTCTTGCCTGCCTATATTTACTAACATATTTTGTGCGACACTGTTATATATATCATCAACGTTCATTTAATTTAGCCTCCAGGTTTATTCTTTAAATTCACAAACTCTTCAACACCGTCAATCTCATAAAATATATCAAAGGATGACGGGCGTTTACTATCATTCTCATAAATAGCTCGAATCTCCACTTCAACACTCTTAGGTGGCTCTTCTTGTAAAGCCTTTGCCCATTTATTTTCCATGCTCTTCCAAGCACCTTTATTGATATTGCCATCCATAGCAGCATAATTGATTTGCTCACCCGGACCATTAAAAATTGAAGCGATTAAATGTCCACCTTCATCGTCGTCCAGTCCAGATTTCATCTATGTTATAGCGCACAACAAATTTACCGAGGCGCTTTAACCTAACTTAGCAGCTTGATTATTTCGTAAATAAACTTAATAAAGACACTCATTCCAATGCCCATCATAAAGATATAACCATAAACTATAGCGACTCCTGAGCTTGATGGGTCAGACTGACTTCTTACACATAAACTACAACCAAATAAATAAATGAAAAAGTTCAAAAACATACAAAGAATATAACTATCGCCAAAGAGAGGTAAGAAACTTGCTAAAAATGCCAACGGGTAAAGGAGTAAGCTAGCAATATCGAAATGCGTAGCTGAGAGCCGACTTAATAAATAGCAACTTAACATACCACATAAACAGTAAAAACTAGGCCAAAGTTGTTTATACAAAAATTCAATGCTGAAATACTCAAGTATTGATTGTTCAGAGCCTGCTTCTATCTGATTTGCTGACGCTGTATTTTCTGCCGTTACATCAGCGAAAAAATAAGTTGAAATGGTGAATATAAGTATTTTTAAAATACCAAAAAAAAGAAAACTAGAAATTGTAAAACCGATTGCATCATTTTTCGTTAAAGGTTTATTGGCTTTACTTTCAACTATTTTGGCCAGAAAAAGGCCCAGTAAGCATATACTTGTAAAGAAAAGCAAGGCTTCAGGAAATTGTTCAATATAAAAGACCGACAAACCTGGAGCGATAAATAAATAACTAGCATCATCATTATCGACTGATTTAATCCCACTTCCTGTTGATTTCTTAAATAATGCTAAATATACAAACAATGGCTGTAACAGCAGCATTAAAATGCACGCATTCATTAATGACATAAACCATCCTTGTATTTTTTATCCCACTTTTTCGCATCAGCAATTAAAAGAGAACCATTTCCAATATACATACTTAATGTTTTTAAAGAATCCAGTATTCTATCCCAACCGTTTTCTCGCACCAAAGCGCTAATTTTTCAGATGCATTAATCAAACTTTTGCAGCTACTTCTCACGTTAAGTCAGAATCATTAATATCTATTAAATTACCCAATATTGAGCCAGAAACAAATAGGAGAAGCGCAAACACACAGAAAAAATAACTCTGAACATACTATTTCTCAATCAGTTTTATTCAGAAAGATGAATCATACAAGAAGGAAAAGGAGAACGTATGAAAGTCCCCTTTCTTGAATGGATTATGACTAGGCTCTGCAATTATCACCAAACGGGCATTTCCTGCCATTGTTTTATAGTTAACATCCGTGTTTATTTCACTCATAGTATTTCTCTATCCATTAATCAAAGCTCTTCAGTGAGCTCTTAGACATCATTTACACCAACCAATGCTGTCGCTTATTGTAGCTACCTCTTTTTTATGTTCGGTCAACCAAGACTCAATAGCTAATGACGATTTAAATTCAGACCCTGTACCTGGCCAGTAAAAATTTCCACTTTCATCAACACAAAGTGCTATATAGACAGGCTCTGAATTAAAAATAACATCTTCCCCAGCCTCAACATACATATCATAGTTTAAGCTCTTGATAGGTTTGCCTTTGTAAGTAGAGAGTACATCCGCATAATAAACATGCTTTTCCGAATTATCATCTTCTTGAAAAGCCTCTACTTTAGTGATTTTAACTTTCGCAAGAAACTGAACACTTTCTGATGCTACTTTGAACCCATTTAGCTCTAAGCTTTCAGTAACTTTAGCTAATACAGGCTTAGTTAAAGCCAAAAAAGCAAATACAATAATAAATATTTTTTTCATTAGGCCTCACTTCCTGCAACTGATGCATTTTGTGTATAAATAGGCAAACTCGCTGACAATGAATCAAAGCT
>JAAEMD010000297.1 GCA_024225875.1 bacterium | reverse complement strand
TTTCAAATGACTTCGCTTATGTACGCAAGTACACAGCACTCAGGCATTTAAACGGACACTTCAATTTTTACCAGCTATAGCTGATCCAAAGTAAAATGTCCGACACTAAAGTTTTCAAATGACTTCGTTAATGTACGCAAGTACACAGCACTCAGTCATTTAAACAGACATTTCAATTTGTACCAGCTGTATTCATTTATTTAATCAATATTTTTGACTGGTTTATCTTAAAGCAGACCTGTTTAGCTGATAATAACTTAATTCTATTTGATAGCATTATTGCAGGGTACTATAATTATGTAATGAATTTAGATAATAAATCGGAATTAAGTAAAGTATTGCTACTGGATGCAGGTAACTCTAATGTTGTTTTTGCAAAATACCTTGACAGTAAACCTCAGGATATCAGAAGAGTTAAGACAGAATATTTTAAGGAAAACTACCATGGATACTGTCTTGAAAAATATGAGAAAATTATTGTTTCTTCAGTAGTGCCAGCTGTTGATGACTTGATAAGTCAATACAATACTCTGTATATAGATTATAAAACAATACCTGTAGCTGGAATTAATTTAAAAAAATCCGATGAAGTTGGAGCAGACAGGCTTGTTACAGCCTTTGCGGCCCACTGTTTATTTAAAAAAGAATGTCTGGTAATAGATTCGGGTACAGCAGTCACTTTTTGTTATATAGATCAAAAAGGGGTATATCAGGGAGGGGCAATTTTTCCTGGTATGGGAATAGCTTCCAGTGCACTGGAAGAAAAAACAGCTAAAATTCCTTTCATTAAGGTTAAAAAAATATCCGGCCTGCTGGGTAAAACAACGAGAGAGGCTGTCCAGACAGGGCTGTACAGGGGGTACTCTAATCTAATAAATGGCATGATAAGAGAATATAAAAAGTTAAATCCGGATGTAGCTGTTGTTGGTACAGGCCGGGGGCTGGAGGTTTTAAAAGATGAGGTTGGTCTGGATTATTATGAACCGCATTTAGTTTTGAAGGGACTGGCTTTTTGTGCGGATAAATTAATGAATAAAAAATCCTGAAAGGAGATTATAATGTCGGTAGAATGGATACATAATGAACAGGAAATTGAAAAAAGGGTAGGGAAATTTATTGAGGATTTACCAATAAATAATAAAGATTACTTATGCGATATGTTTATGGATGTAATCAAGATTGTAAAAGATACCCCGGATACACATGATATTGATTTGATTAGAACAACATTAGATGAGTTAAGGCATGCATACAGAATTTTTTTGCCTTACAGAGACATTTTTAAGGTTTGTATGTTTGGCTCTGCTCGTTCCAGAACAAATGCTTCGAACTATAAGATGGCTGATGAGTTTGCCAGAAAAATATCTCAAAAAGGGTTCATGGTTCTTACTGGAGCTGGAGGAGGTATTATGGAGGCCGGTAATAAAGGGGCTCTGGATAATATGAGTTTTGGTGTCAATATCGACCTGCCGTTTGAACAGGAAGCTAACCCATATATAGTCAATGACTCCAAATTAATATCATTTAATTATTTTTTTAATCGAAAGGTTACTTTTGTAAAAGAATCTGATGCTGCAGTAATATTTCCAGGAGGCTTTGGAACTCATGATGAATGCTTTGAGCTTCTTACTCTGATACAGACCGGTAGATGTATGCCTCGTCCTATAATTTTGATGTCAGGTGATGGGAGCGATTACTGGGAAGAGTGGCTGTCTTTTGTAGAAAGGCAGTTATTAAATAATGAATATATATATAAAGAAGATATGAGCCTTTTTACAATTCATAACAGTGTTGAATCAGCCATTAATGATATTTTAAAGTTTTACAGCAACTATCATTCTATAAGGTATTTAAAAGATTTTACTATTATTCGTTTGAACAGGTGTATAGATAAAAAATCATTAATAAAGATTAATGATAAATATAAAGATATATTGACTGATGGTGAATTTGAGGTAGTGCCCTTATCAAAACTTGATAAGGATAAAGAAGAGTATCCTGATAAAACGAGACTGGTCTTTAAATTTAATATGCTTAATTTTGGCAGGTTATGTGAGCTTATCAGGTTTATTAATGATATGGATCTTTGAAAGAGCTCTTTTATAGATATTAATTATGGGATAAAATTGATTTTAAAATATGTTGATTAAAAGTTTAGTTTAAAAAAAAATCGGAGGTTCTTATGTGGCAGTTATTTATTAAAGGTGGACCTGTTATGTATTTATTGTTTTTTTGTTCTTTGGTCGGGGTTTATATTATTGTAGAAAAACTTCTTTATCTGAAGGTTAACTGTATAGAAAATGAATATATTACTGATAAAATTAAAAATCGACTGGTTACATCAGGCAGGGAGCAGACGTTACGTGAATTGAGGACAGAGAGAAAACTTATGTTAAGGGTTTTATCCAGTGCAATTAAGTTTGCAGGATCAAACAGGGAAGCTGTAGAAGAGGGTGTGAAAGAAGTTACTTATCAGGAAATCCCTAAGCTGGAAAAAAATATGAATATTTTATCAAGTATTATTACTGTAGCACCGATTCTGGGTTTGTTAGGGACAGTTTTAGGTTTAATGGATGTTTTTAATGTGATATCAGGTGGTAACCTTGGAGATGCAGCTGCACTGTCAGCAGGCATAGCTGAGGCGCTTATTACTACAGTTACAGGTCTTTCAATAGCTATCCCTTTTATTTTTTTGAACCAGTACCTTTCATACAGGATTGAAATTTTTATTTTAACAACAGAAAGACTTGTAAATCAGATGATCTCATTTTGTAATACCCATGGAGGAGTTAAGCCATAATGCTTAATATAAATATCAGGCCGCCTAAAAGAAAGAAGCCTGAGAACAGGCTGGAAATAGCGCCTTTACTGGATGTTATTTTTATCTTATTGATATTTTTTGCTGTTTCAACAACGGTTATTATGAACAAGGGTATGAAGCTTCAGCTGCCATCAGCTGCAAGTGTTGCAACACAAAAGAAGGGTTCTGTTCTTACTATTGATAGAGAGCAGCGTTTATATTTGAATAAAATTTTAATTCCGGCAGATTTATTGAGTGTAAAGATAGCTGATCTGGTTAAAGAGGCTCCGGATTTTCAAATAATAGTTAAGGCAGACAAATATACACCGTACTCTTTTCTTATTTATGTTTTGGATAATATAAGGCTTGGAGGTTGTTTTGACCTGGTTCTTGAAGCTAAAGAGAAACAGATAAAAGAAGAAGCGCTATAGACTATGTATATTAGTGATAAAGGAATTAGACGCCTTTCATTAGTGGTGACTGTACTGATACATCTTTTAATATTGCTGGCAGCAGTGCCTGTGCCTGAAATTGAGGTTAAGGTTACTCCTGAGCAATACAGGGCTCCTATACAGATGACCATTAAGAAAACCATTCCGAAAAAAAAGATTATGGGCAAAGAAAAAAGACAGGCTGCTCCATCAAAGAAAAAAAAGAAAGCTGTCTATAATAAAAAATACTCTAAAAAACAGGTGAAAGGAAAAGTTCAAAAACCTTCTTCTTTGCCTGGTGATAGAAAAAAACCCCTGCTGGTAGAATCAATCAGACCGGTTTACCCTAAAGCTGCATTGAATAATGAATGGACAGGTGAAATTACTCTTGAGCTGACTATAGATAAATTTGGCAGACCGATTAAGCATAAAGTAGTAAAATCAACAGGTCATGATATATTGGATGAGACCTTTGTAAGAACAGTAATAGCTTATTATAAATTTAAGCCCAGAAGAGTTATGGGTAAAAATGTCATTGGTAAGATTATACTGTCCCATAAGTACTAGGAAGAAAAGATGAACAGGATAAATTTTAAATTATTTATATTAATATTAATATTTTTAAATATTTGTGGCGTTTTACAGATTTCTGGTCAGGAGATAATAGTTGATAATAAACATCCCGGGCAAAAGGAAGTTCCTTCAAAAAATAACAGGATAGAGTCAATTCAAAATGAATTTATTAAAATCATAGTGAATAATGGTCCGGAGGATCTGGGTCGGTTTGCAGTAGAAACGGTAGGTGGCGATCCTCAAAATCCAGGCGATAATAATAATTCCTTGATTTTTGGTAGACCGATTCCCTGGACTTCATATACTACAGTCTGGATTGATGGTGAAGCTTATGTTTTTGGTGGAATAAATCGTAAAATTGAAAAAAGAGCCGGGAAAAAAGTTTCTTTTGGTGAGGTAATATACCATGAAGTAACAGCTGATAGAATTATCACTGAATGTGCTTTTGGTAAGATACAGGTTGTTCAGGAGTTATATTTTGCTAGAAACCCTATTACCAGAGTAAGGGATATGGCCAGTGTTTCATACTCCATAAAAAACGAAGGGGAAAAAGACACTAAGGTGGGTATCAGGATTATGCTTGATACAAAATTAGGAGCAAATGATGGAGCTCCTTTTCGTATAGGAGATAAAGCTATTACCTCTGAGATTAAATTTCTAAAAAAAGATCTGTTTGATTACTGGCAGACCTTTGATAACCTGACTTCTCCTAATATTATAGCGCAGGGCATATTAAAACTTGCAGAGAATGGTGTTAACCCGCCAGACAGGATGTGTCTGGTTAACTGGGGGACGCTGGCAGATAATCCCTGGGAGTTTGATTATGAAGAAGGTAGAAGTTTTATAAGGCTGGGTGAGTTTGAAAAAGATACCGCGCTGGCACTGTACTGGGATCCGGTATTAGTATCAAAGGGAGACAGTTTTTCAGTTAAAACATTATATGGTTTAGGTGGTATTACTTTATCGCCTGGTTCCTTAAGCCTTGGTATAACGGCTCCGGCAGAAATGTATAGTACCAGTAAAAAAGAAATTTTAATAATGGGTTATATCCTGAATTCAGGAGGTTTTGACTCCAGAGATACTGTTGTAAGTATTGGTTTGCCGGAAGGATTTAAAGTTGTTAATGGTAAGACACTATATGATCTGGAAGTTTTGTTTTCAGGGGAATCGAGACAGATTCCGGTTAAGGTTATACTGGATAACCCCAGCGCCGGTATGAAGAAAATACAGTTAAAAGTTACATCTGCTACTCTGGATAAGAACGAAACTTATAGACAGATTAATATACTGTCTCCACCGACCATTAAAGCGCAGCTGATATTGCCGCCAGAAAAAATTATTACTTATAATGAGTATTTTGATGCAATAGTTGCTTTAGAAAATCATAGCACAGGCCAGATTGATGATGTATACACTAGAATCAAACTGGACAAAAACCTCTCCTTACCGGACTTTGAAATCCCGAGAAAGATAATTTCAACTCTGGAGCCGGGACAGAAAAAGAATATAGACTGGAAAGTAAAAGTGAAAAATAAAAATGCGGTAGAGAATAACCTGGGCGTAGAGGTTAAATCAAGTGTTACTGCATCTAAAAAGTATTCAGAATATCTGAAAATAAAAACTCCTGCCCCTGTTGTCAGGTTAATACCAAGTAAAGAGAACTTAAAAGTTAATGATTACTTTTATTTGATGTTGCAGGTGGATAACGCAAAAGCGTTCCACAATACAGATATATCAATTGACTATGATGGGGAGTTAGTGGAAGATTTACGTCAGTCTCCGGAGTTCTGGTTGAGAAAGGATGATCAAATCTCCAGAATATCTCATCAGCCCGATAAAATAAGCTTGTCTCAGATTAATAATGACCAGGAAAAGAGTATATTAAAAATATGCAAGTTTCATTTTAAAGCCCTTAAAAAGGGCAGGCTGGATTTTTTAATAAGAAAAAATGAAGAGGTAATAAAAAAATTAACATTAACAATTAATTAATTCAGTAATTCAGTTAAAATCCGGGAGGAGAATATAAAAATGAAAAAAACAGTATTTACAATTATGATGACAATAATATTTGCATCTACTTTATCAGCTCAGAAAATAAAGGATGTTTCTAAAAGAGACCCTTCATATTCGTCTGTTAAGAAGGTTGTTCGGGAAGGTTATTTATCTCTTTTTAGTGATAACAAATTCCAGGCCCAGAGAAATGTATCGAGGAAAGAGCTGGCAATTGTAATAGATCGTATTTTAAAAAATGTTGAAAATAAAAGGCTGAAACTAGATAAAACAGAGATCAGGGAATTAGTAAACCTTTCCAGGGTTTTTAAAAAATATCTTGTTGATTTTGAAACAAATAAAGCGCAGGTAGATAATAAAGTAACTTTAATAGAGGCAGAGCAAAAAGTGATTAATCATGACTTAAGCAGGATCAACTATGAGTTAAAACAGGAAATAGAGGAGCTTAAAAAGGAAAATGATAACCAGCATCTTTTTATGTGGGTAGGGATAGGGTTGTCTGCGATTTTAGGGCTTGTAATTTAGTAAATCATCAAGGATTCTATTATAGCTGAAGGCCTCTTTGACTTTACCTCTTTTTTTACAGCCCTGAATTAAAATAGATAATTTAGTTTTTAATATATCTTTGATTTTTTCAGTATGTATAAGGCTGGTTTCTTCTTTTAAAGCTTTTAGTAGACTTTTTACCCGGAATTGATCCATAGCTGGATATTTTTTTGATAATTGATCTGCATGGCCTCCGTACTTAATGATAGAGTAGCCAGGTTCCAGGCCAATAACTTTTTTGCGGGATATACGCAACCACATATCATAGTCTTCACAGGCTGGCAGTGTTTCATCGAATAGTCCAAATTGATCAAAAATGCTTTTTTTTATAAGTATACCTGATGGTGAAATCAGACACCGATTCAGGCAATTTTCCCAGATCCAGCCCTGCTTCTTCTGATGATGTTTGCAGGCATTAACTCTGATCCCATTTCTGATCCATACTTCTTCTGATTGTATTACTTCATAGAAAGGGTTTTTTTGTATGTAACTCCACTGGTTATGCAGTTTTTCTGACGTCCATTCGTCATCCGAATCAAGAAAAGCAAGCCATGTTGACTTTGCACTTTTAATGCCTTTATTGCGGGCATAAGATACACCATGTGTCTTTTTAAGGTTAATTATTTTTATTTGACCGGAAAAACTCTCCAGTACTTCCAGGCTTTTATCAGTTGAGCCGTCATTTATCACAATAATTTCTTCTGGTTTTAAGGTTTGATTAAGTATGGACTGAATACATCTGCCTGCATGCAGCTCTCTATTAAACAGAGGAACAATTACACTAATATCCGCTCTGGAGTTGCTTTTTAATAAAGAAAGGCTTTGCTGTACTCTGTTTCGAATAATTTTTAAGTGCGTGAAGTAATCTTTTTGTGTCGAACTACTGGCATAATCACTAACAAACTTCAGGCAGTGAAATGATATAGCCGTCTTCATAAAAGCTTTTGCCTGCCAGTAAGCTTCCATATCATAAAAATAAGAACAGGAGCCTTTTGTTTTTTGAGTAGTTACTGGTTTAAGGGATGAGGTCAGTATGACAGAAGTGCTTAACAGGAGTTCGTCGGGTAATGGAAATGGTACCAGGTTGTCATGATATATACAGTCGTTATCTACTGTATTTCTGATTTTTGATGGAATAATGCCACTGCCAGCTGGTATTTTAGTATCTGTTGCTGCTGTGCTTCCAGTATTAATAACAAAGAGAGGTTTCAAATTCTTTATTATCCACTGTGCAGATTTGATAGAATTTTCTTTGCCAACACCTGTAATGACAAACAATATACCTTTTTGTGATATTGAAAAAGTAATAGTTTTTAGTATACCAGACTCTAAAGCTTTGAGGTTAAAAACAGGGTATCCATTTTCTTTTATCCAGAATAAAGGCAGTTCCTGTTTTAAAGCACAGGTGACAACTAATTGAAAATTGTATTTCATAAAAGGAATTGTATTAGTGTATGAATTAAATTGCCAGTAATTATTC
>JAAEMD010000296.1 GCA_024225875.1 bacterium | reverse complement strand
GAAAGGAGCACAAAGAAAAATGGAAGTAAAAACGACCGACCTATTCATGGTCGCATACTTACTGAACCAGAAGATCCAGCCGAAAAGAATATGCATAGAAGACCGGGAAAAATATACCACCAGGATCTATGTCAAAAATATAACCAGGTATTAAAGAAAAATTACTTTGCTTTTGCTTTTTCAACTACAGATCTTGTTTTGTTTTTTGATGAGAAGGCATCTAAAATTGTTTCAGCATCTTTAAAAGATACTGTGATAAAGGAAAACTTATCGTAAACCTGAACTGCATGTATCCTTTTACCAAATACCTTTGATTGTTTTTCAATATAAGAGACCAGCTTCCTGGGCCCCATTTGATCCTGTTTGCCTTTTGCAACAAACAGCCTGGTTGTTCCTTTTGTATCGATAGAGACATCTCTGATCTCGTTGTAGTTATCTTCTGATAACTCTGTATCAAAAGCACTTTTTAATACAGCCGCTATTGTTGAGGCTGGATCTTTTTCATTTAATAATGATCTGGCAAAGTCAAAATATTCATCTTCAATACCTTCATTAATCAGGTTATAAATATTAGCCTGAAGCCTTTTCTTCTTATTAGAAATTATTTTTTTTATACTGGGAACACTTTCTTTTCTTATATCTGTTTTTGCGCTTTTCCTGATTCGGGTTAATTTATTGTATTCAGAAGGAGTTATAAAGGTAATTGCTCTGCCTGGTTTGCCAGCCCGGCCTGTTCTGCCAATTCTATGTATATATGATTCATGGTCTTGAGGAAGGGCAAAGTTAATAACATGGGTAAGGTCTGTTATATCAAGACCGCGTGAGGCAATATCAGTTACAACTAGAATATTGCACCATTTTTTTCTAAACTTATCCATAATACGTTCTCGTTGATGTTGAGATAAATCACCATGCATAGCCTCGACATCATAGCCCCTGTTAGTTAATTTTTCTGCAATACTGTCCACGTCTCTTTTTGTTCTACAGAATATCAGACCATAAAATTCATCTTCAATATCAATTATTCTACATAATGCTTCCAGTTTATCCGATTCTGTTACTTCAAAATATATTTGATCTGTCAGGTTTGTTGTTAGTTGTTCTCTGGTTGTTTTTAATATTTTATATTCCTTCATGTATTTTTCAGATAAATTAATAATTCGTTTAGGCATAGTGGCAGAAAAAAGCAGGGTTCTTTTATCTTTATTAGTTCTGGCCATGATTTTTTCAATCTCTTCTATAAAACCAATGTTTAACATTTCATCAGCTTCATCAAGAACCAGATATTTTAACTGCATAAAGTTTAAACGTTTATTTTCCAGATGATCGATTATCCTGCCTGGGGTTCCCACAACTATATCAACTGATTTTTTTAGCTGTGCAGCCTGTTTTTCTATGGATTGACCTCCATAAACAGGAACTATTTTTAGAGTACTTTCACCTTTAAGTGAATTTAATTCCCCTGAAACCTGGATAGTCAGTTCTCTGGTAGGAGTTAAAATCAGCGCCTGTATATAGTTTTTTCTTTCTTTTAGATTGTCAATAATTGGTAACCCGAAAGCAGCGGTTTTACCTGTTCCTGTTTGAGCCTGACCAATGATATCCACATCATTATTAAGAAGCTCAGGGATAGTTTTTTTCTGGATTTGAGTTGGTTCTTCAAAACCTTTTTTTTCCAGTGCTTTTAGTATACTTTCAGATAATCCAAGTTCTCTGAAACTTTCTGATTTAGCCATAAGATATTATGTTAACAGCAGTACTAATAATTAATATGCTGTATTTCCTTTGCATGTTTTATTTTATAAGGATCCAGGACATTAGTGAGTCGGTAGAGATCCGAATATATCAGAAAGTATTATAACATAATAAATCTTAGATAGTAATTTATTTATAGCTGGTACAAGTTGAATTGTCCGTTTAAATGACGGAGTGCAGTGTACTGACGTACATAAACAAAGTCATTTGAAAACTTTAAGTGTCGGACATTTTATTTTGGAACAGCTATACAGATGTTTATAAAAACAAAAATAAAGTGCCTTATCTGTAATAAGAAAGTATGATCTTCTCTTACTTTTTACTGATATTATTATTTGTTTTTTTTCGGTGGAAAAAGCTGTTTTATTATGGAGCGCTTTTTTATCTGTCTACCCAGCAGAACATCAAGGTTATTTTCAGCAACATAATTTTCCTTCCATAAAGAAATAGCTTTTTGATAATAATATTCAGCTTTTTCCATGTTGTTTTGATAACGCTCAATTATTCCTAAATTTGTATAAACAACTGACAGCCTTCTTTTTGTTTCTGATTGTGACTGTATCAGCTGTTTTGTCCTTCTATTTATTATCTTATTCAGGTTATAGCCTTTAAGATTAGGGTCATCATCTCTGAAAAATGGTTTAATCAAAGCATGTATCTGCTCTTTATTTAAATGTTCCATTTTAGCAAGCCATGACAAATAGATAGCTTTACTTTTATTTGAATTTTCTTGTGCCAGCTCCAGAAGAAGCCGCCTTTGATCTACCAGGATGTTATCAGTACTTATCAGAGCTTTTTCAAGCTGCACAAGGTAAACAGCTGCTCTGTTATTATATAAAACTCCAAGTTCATAAGAGTTTTTATAGCCAGGAATGATTTTGTAAACATATTCTATTTCATCAAGAGTTTTTAGTGCTTCATCATATTTATTTTCTTTTAATAAGTTAGAGAAGACCTTAAAGTTTTTTTTTGCTCCAATAACCCTTGGATCCTCACTTACATTTATATTGTGATAGTAGAGCAGGGCAGCAGTTACAGCCAGCAGCGCAATACTAAACATAAAAGCAAAGAGCCTTTTTGTGGATATATCAAATAAGAATAGATGTTTTTTTTTCATCAGGTAGTGGATAAAGGCTCCTGAAGAATTTTAATAAAAATCAAAATCCTTCTGGAGCTTTTATTTTAACAGTTATGTACTATGTACTTTTTCGGCAAGGAATTTTTTTATTTCCAGAGGAGTATCTTCTGTCATAAGAGATACAACGATATTGACCAGTATAGCTAAAGGCGCACCAAACCAGGCAAAGTACCATGGGTTAATCCAGTAATTAATAGCTTCATGTGCTGGCAGCTGAACGCCATATTTTCCTGCTATGAAATATATAATAGCAATTAATGATACTATTATCCCGGTTACTAATCCGGCAATAGCGCCCTCTCTATTTGCACGGCTCCACCATATCCCTAATAAAAATAACGGAAATATTGTACAGCCGGCCAAAGAAAAAGCTACAGCTACTAACTGAGCAATTAAGGCAAGCTTAAGAAGTGCTATAGAAGCAACAATAATAGACATCAATACAGTTCCAAGCCTTGCCATTTTCATCTGTGTTTCAGCAGAGGCTGATGGATTGATAACTTTATAATAGAGGTCATGAGAAAAAGCTGATGCTCCTGCAACTAATAAACCGGAAACAGTGGAAAATGCTGCCGAGATTGCTCCTGCTGCCAGAAAACCTACAACAAGAGGGTGTATTTTACCCAGCTGAGCGGTATAGACAACAATCGCATCTTTAGCAAGAGCCCCTACCTCAGGTGCTGCAGACAGGATTTTTCCGAAAGCAGAGTAAACCGGCGCACTCCAGTACAAAAGCGAGATGAAGAAAAGTCCCCATACAACTGACCATCTGGCATCATTTGTTTTTGGCACAACATAAAAACGCTGAATTACATGTGGAAGTCCAGCAGTACCAACCATTAGAGCAAAACATGTTGCCATCCATTGAAAAAATGTTTTACCTGTTGCAGTGTCCCAGGGCATTGCAAATTCAGGGCTGGGCAGAATTGCATAACCATGCGCAGTTGAAGTAAGAAATTCACCAGGGGCGATCCCTGCAACAATGTCAGAAACTACCTGACCGTATCCTATTTGAGGTAATAACCAGAAATAGTTGAACTTAATCATTAAAATATATAGAGGAATAATAAAAGATATTATAATAATAACGTATTGAATCTGCATATTCTTTGTAACGCCCAGCATTCCTGAAATCAGAGTATAACCCAGTACAACGGAAGCCCCTATGATAACTGCCCAGACATAATCTATGCCCAGTATCCACTTAAACATAAGACCGATCCCGCCAAATTGACCAACGCAATAGCTGATAGAAATCAGTATTGCAACAACGGCTGTTGTTGCTCTTAAGCCTTTGGAATAAAATCTATCCCCAATAAAATCAGGAGCAGTATATTTTCCAAAACGACGTATTTGTGCCGCCATCAGAACTAAAAGCAGAACATAACCACCTGTCCAGCCAACTACATAAGATAAACCGTGATAGCCGGAGCCATACATAATTGCAGCCATACCAAGAAAAGAAGCCGCACTCATCCAGTTAGAAGCAATTGCCATTCCAGACCCGACACGGGATATCTTACGCCCGGCTGCCCAGTAATCCTGAGTATCTTTAGCTTTGTTTAATAGACCGACACTAATAAATATACCTAAAATTAATATTAAGATAATAGCCGGACCTATTTTAAAACTGCCTTCTAACTTTAATGCTTCACTGGTCGAAGCATCAGCATAAATCGAAGATGTTATCATTAAAAAACAAAATAAACCGATAATAATTCTTTTTATCATTTTCACTCCCTCTCTAAGATTCATCTTCGTTAATACCCAGTTTTGTATTAACTTTTTGTATTATAAAACAGTATGACCAGCACATAACCACAAATAGAATTAATAAGAATACAGAAGTATAAAAGTAATGGAATGGAAAACCAAGGAATTTAGTATCAGTTAAAACAGATCTGTTATGTATTAAGTATTTTTTCATTAATACAGGGATTTGTTTTGCTTCATTACGTGATAATACAGAATCTTTTGCAGGCACTAAGGCATAGGGTATTACCTTTGCTAAAAGACTTTTTTCCGAAAGGCCCAGCATATATCTGGCCTCTGTGGCTGACAAAGAATTTACCTTGCCCGGATCAATAGTCAGCAAAGTGAATGTGAAAGCTTTTTGAAGTATATTATTAGAACGCAGCTTTTCGTACTTACCCATTACTGTAAGATAAACTTTCGCAAGTTCAGCCTTATCCTGGTTTGTTACAGTTCCCTTATGTATTTTGGTCCAGAATTTTGAAAAAGTAACATATGATTTTTCAGGGACAGGCCGTTCCATTACCCTGAGCGCTATTTGAAAACCAAAAACAGCAACCGCCCATATTAATAATGATATAATGATAATTCTGGTGTTGATTCTGGCGTATTGTGTTTTAGGTTTAAATAAATTTGTATTATAGTTTCTGTTGTCCATACTACCTCCTGATTTCATTAAATAAATTAAAAAACTTTTTTGGCTTACTATTATTGAACGATGTTTGAACTATTTCAAGCGTGAAATTATCTTTTAATACTGCAAACCCGTTTTTTGCTAACCCTAACCCTAAAAAAAGAGCTTTCCCTACATAAACAGAAAAAAGCTTATGATAGTGAGCAAAAAACCATATTTCTGGCTTAAAATGCCTTAATAAAAGTTTTCCTTCTTTAAATCCTGTCGATCCACAATATTCAAACCCGGGTGTACCAGGTACACCAATGCCTTCCGGGCAATCATGGGATATAACAATATCAACTTCTTTACTATTATGTAAAATACTTTTTCTAACGTCCTCTTTTGTTATAACAGAACCAGGAGGCGTATTTATGGGGTCCATATAGGCTGCACCACCGAAAGATAAAAATCTATAATCACCTATATTATGCACATCACCTCTTTTAAGATGTTTGAAATATTCTTTGTATTTTTCGGACAGAGTAGTAATATTCCAGAAATCCTCATGATTACCGTCAATAAAAAAGACAGGCCTCAGGAATTTATGGTTTTGTAATATAAAAAACTCTTCGAGCGGTTCACGATATATACCAAAATCACCCAGTTGTATTACAGCATCAATTCTTTCATTAGATTTTTTTTCGTAATACTCTATCTGACTGTTTATTATACTATAATCAGTGTGCAGATCTCCCAGAATCATTATCATTGTATTACCCCTGATATAACTGCATCATTCATGCTGTCCTATAAAATCAAACTTCATCTTTGTCTGGAAGCTTTCAATAATATGAAAAGACTCTTTTAACATTACTACATCCAGCTTTGGCAGGATCTTAGGGTTTATATAGTTATCAGGAGGTGAGTTATTGGCAATATACTTTGCCTGATACTTTAATCTTAAGTTCATAAGATAAAAGAATACTTCAATAATGTCCTGGTAGTCTATCATATTTATGATCCCTCTATTATGCAGTACTGTTAATCTTTCCCAGGTAGATACCTCAGATATGCTGTGTTTAAGAGCATATATTCTGGAAAAATCGATAATTGGAGTAATCGCTTTTTTTATACTGAATTCTTCTTTATGATGCCCGTTATGTTCAACTGTGATATTACCAAAAAAGTTCAAGGGCGGCTTGAATAACAGCATAGTTTTTGCCAGCTGCCAGAAGAACTGTGGTTTATGTTTAAGATAATCTAATAAATATTGTCTTAGTTCTATGCTTAACTGATTATTACCATATACAACTCTGAAATCAAAGAATATCTTGGTTTTTATTATGGTTTCAGGTTCTGCATCAATAATCCATTCCTTAAAATTATTTTTCCATTCGGAAAGGCTGAGGCACCAGTCCTCATTATTAGCCATAACATTACCTTTGCAAAAAGGATAGCCTGCTTTATCAAGCCAGTTGCAAATCTTTTCCCCGAGAGCAATAAAATATCCCCTGACTTTCTCTAACTGATCTAAAGGTACATCTTCATAAATAATTGCGTTATCCTGATCTGTTTTTAAAGTCTGCTCTTTGCGACCTTCGCTGCCCATTACAATAAAAGCAAATTTCACAGGCGGCTTACCTGTTTCCTTAATCGCTGTGCTTATTAAGGCAGTTATGATTTTATCTGTTAATGAGGTATTGATGGTAAGTACAGTTCTGGCATTGGAACAATGATCAATTAAAGAGTTTATAATATGGTTAATATCTTCTTTAATCTTAAATACTTTTTCAGATTTTTTAGCATTTTCAAGTTCTTTTTGTTTATCAAGTATATTTTTAAAAATAAGTTCCATTTAAGATCAGTCCTTGTTTAAAGTAATTACAGCAATTTCAGATTTGCTGCCTATACGAAGAGGTGGCCCCCATGTTCCTGCACCACTCGTTGTATAAATATGAAAATCATCACTTTTGTGCAGTCCGTAATCATAACCATTAAAAATACGTTTTGTGATAATATTGAATGGAAAAAACTGCCCTTTATGCGTATGTCCGGAAAGCTGTAAAGATACTCCAGTCTGCTTTGCTTTTCTAAAGTCTGTATCTGCTGAAAAATAAGTTTTAGAATGAGTTGTTACAGGGTTATTTATTATATCAGTGATGTCAGTTGGGGTATGAAACATTAGGATAGAAGGTGCTTTTCTATAGCTGGCATGTTCTGTTATTTTGAATTTTGTGTCTTTAGCATTATAAAAATCTGGATAACGTATCCCGATCAACTGTAGTCCATCAATATTTCTTATATCATTATCCAGCACCACAATACCTGCTTTTTCAAGTGCTGCTGTAATCTTTTTACTTCCAGCATATACTTCATGATTACCGCTGGTAAAATACACCCCCTTTCGGGCTGTCAGAGACTTTAGTAGTTCTATATATTTACTGAAATTACCTGCTGCTCCATCAAAGATATCCCCGGTTATTAAAATCATTTCAGCATCAATACTATTAATTTGCGTTATGATTTTTTTAAGATATCGACTGCCCCAGGCGCCACCAAGATGCAGGTCAGATATATGCACTATTTTTTTTCTATTCCAGATATCAGGCAGGTCTTTAATTTTTACATTAACATCAGTAATCCGGATGTTGCAGGCATTATAAAAACCGAAACAGGTAATACAAAAGGATATAAAACAAAAAAAGATGGTCAAATAGAAAATCGTATTATCCGTAAAAAAACTGAAGGATATCTTTAATATCCATAAAATTAATATTGAAATTAATAAATAAACTATAAAACCGTACCAGAGACCTGAAATTATATAATATATTCTCATTAAAAAATTATCGAAAAAATGTATTAGTAAACTGGAAATGAAAAAGCTGCTGCCAGCAAGGAAAAGCAATATAAGGAATATTAGTTTTGCTTTCGGTACTTTAATATTTAAAAAGTTAATAAAGCTGAAATAAAGTATAGAATGCGTTATCAAGATAAAAATCAGTACAGTACTCAAAAAAGTTATTAGCTGTTTAAACATTTTTGTGTAATCTCCTTTTTTAAAGACAGGAATAATTATACAGCAATACTATCAAAGGTAGTAGCAGCTGCTTTATTTAATCTTAATAAAGGACAGTGTCAACATAAAAAGAATACTGCAGCCTGTTTTAATTACTTAGTCACCCATGCAAATACCCATATTTCTTGCAGTATGCAGCAGGTAATTATCCGGTTCAATACTTTTGTATGTAGAAACAGCTTTTTTTATTGGAATGCTGCTGAACTTTGATTTGTTGTAGGTTACCATATGACCAAATTTCCCTGCCTGTACAAGCTCAAAAGCTCTTACTCCAAACTGTGTTGCCAGAACCCTGTCAAAGGCTATTGGTGTTCCACCTCTTTGTATATGACCCAGTATTGTAACCCTTATATCAGCAGAAATTTTGCCTTTAAGATCTGCCATCAGCTTATGTCCAATACCTCCAAGTACCGGGTTCTCATATCCGATTTCATCGCTGACTGACTGAACAGCTACTCCTTCTTTTGGTCTGGCCCCCTCTGCAACAACAATGTTAGCAAAGCCCCGTCCATTGATTATGCGATTATTTAATTTCGCGATAATTTTGTTTATGTCATAGGGGATTTCAGGGATAAGAGCTATTTCAGCACCAGCAGCAACAGCTGTATAAAGAGCAATCCATCCTGCATCTCTGCCCATAACTTCTGCAATCATCACCCTGTTATGACTTTCAGCCGTAGAAACCAGTTTGTCTACTGAAGTAGTTGCTGTTTCAACTGCGGTTTGAAAACCAAAGGTAAATTCAGTACTGGAAAGATCATTATCAATAGTTTTAGGCACACCTATTATATTTAAACCTTTTTTATACAGATGTTGTGATATATTTTGAGAACCGTCACCACCTATATTAATAACAGCGTATATGCTTAGTCTCTGCAGCTTTTCAATTAGTTCATCAGAGCGATCTATAGTAGTCCAGGTACCATCATCATTCTGGACAGGAAACTCAGTGGGTTTGCCCTTATTTGTTGTTTCCAGAATAGTTCCTCCCTTTACCTGAAGACCTGCCACTGAGTGAGTATTTAAAGGCAGTATATCCTGAGGGGTCTCAAGTATGCCATGAAATGCACGCATACTGCCAATAACTTCCCAGTTAGAGTGGGCATTATGAGCCGCCCTTACGATAGCCCTGATAACGGTATTGAGTCCCGGGCAGTCTCCACCGCCGGTTAAAATTAAAATCCTTTTCTTTTTCATATTAATATCATCCTTTTATAAGTTAATACTGATTTTTATAAATAACAGAATCTCTTCTATCATATTTTTAATAACTGCAGTGTATAGCTGTTCCAAAGTAAAATGTCCGACACTGAAGTTTTCAAATGACTTCATTTATGTACGCCTCCTGTACACTGCACTCAGCTATTTAAACGGACACTTCAATTTGTACCAGCTATAATATACAGCAGCTTATACTTTATTATATGTAATTATACTGCTAAAAATCCAATAAATGATTAATATCTGTTTTAATCTTATGGAAAAAAAGAAAAATTATACAGAAAAAATTAACTATAAAAGGGCAGGCGATTATAAAAAAAGCAGTTGAGCTTCTGTCTAAATACAGAGAAAAGGAACTTTCAAACAGCCACATTTTGTTATCAATGTAGAAGTGCCGGATACTGTTGTAATCCAGGTATTTCAGAAATCAGGGGTCGCAGTATACCAGGATAGCCAGCAGCGTAATCATAACCCTGGTTACAGGACAGATAAGCGATCTTAAAGTGAAAATAATAAGGGCTTTTATTATAAAAAAATTTAAATTATAATTTTTTTAAACTGGTTTTTAGAAAAATAATGCTGCTAAAAGAAATTGTCTATTAATTTAAAAAAGGGGTTAAGTTATGACTTTAAGTTTAGATTCCATAAGTATTTCAGGTATAATTATAGCTCATTTGTTTTTTTTCATTACTGGAGGGATCTGGTATTCACCAGGTGTATTTGGCAGTATATGGGCAAAGTCATTAGGTTTTGATATAAAGAGCATATCAATGAAAGATGGGTTACGCTCTATGATGCTCAGCAATATCCCCGGAATTCTTAATATTACTATGATTGCTGTCATTCTTGAGCTTACAAAAGCCCGAACAATTTTAGATTCACTGCTGATAGCTGCAGTTCTTTTTGTAATAGTAGCAGCCTTTGTGATTAATAACTCACTGTACGAAAATAGAAAACCTGTTTATTTAGCAGTAACTTTAGGTTACCAGTTAACAGGCTTTATGGGTGCTGCAGTTATTTTGAGCATTTTTTGAAAAATAACCGTTACGTTTTAATCATACTAATAAGGAGATTTTTGAAATGAAAACAATGACCTGTAATCAGCTGGGTGGCGCTTGCGATAAAGAATTTCAAGCAGAGACATTTGCACAGATAGCAGAAATGAGCAAAAAACATGGCAGGGAAATGCTGGAAAAAGAAGATCCTGAACATATAAGTGCTATGAATAAAATGAAAGAATTAATGCAGAAACCTGAAGATATGCAAATATGGTTTGATTCTAAAAAACAGGAGTTTGAATCTTTACCTGAAGATTAAGGGGCTTTCTGATCATTTAACTTCTTTTTTACCTGCCAGATATTCATTTGATGACATGAATAAAATTGTCCTGTCCTTTTTTTTGCCTCTATCTTCCTTTTCATGATATTTTTCATTATATTTAAAGCCGTTAGCTATATTAAAAAAAACGGCAGCTTTATTTTCCCTGATGATTTCAGCTTTCAATAACTCAATATTTAAGATCTCAAAGGCTATTTTTTTTAGTATACTGTATAATTCCGAACCCAGATTAACATTAGTTTTTTTAATCTCAGGTGAAATATAGATGCCAGTACATGCTTTTTTTAATGCAGTATCAACCTCTGTTAAATCGATTACACCTGAATATTCATTATCTGTATCTACAATAAGCCAGTAAAGAACTTCGCTCTTGTCTATTAAGGTTGAAATATATGAAAAATGTTCTTCTGCAGTAAGAATATTCTGATTTATCATATGGCAGCGAATTGAATCATGGTTTCGCCATTTTAAGACTAATCTTTTTTCCCGATCATTGATATTAGTGAAGTTTTTTATAATATAGTTATTATATTTTAAGTCGAAAGTTTTAAGAGTACTGACAGGATCCGTATCTTTGATTTTTTCTTTTAGTGTATTAAAATCAATTATCAATTTTATTCCTCCAGCTGCATGAAAAAAATGAGATAAAAGTTTGATTTAACATTTATCATTAAAGGACTCTTCTCTTTTTAAAGCGTGCATTATACTGCTTTTCATTAATAATATGTACTTTAACCGGAACCTTATAGTTTTTTAAATGCTGTAAACAGTGCTGCTTTAATTTTTTTATAAACGCCTTTTCATCTTCTTTTCTTAAAAGGCGTACTCTGGCACAAACAATATTGCCAACAATAGGATTTTTTTCTCCGTATACGGTTACTTCTGCAACATTATCAATTTCCTGTATTGTACTTTCTACTTCCTGAGGATAAACCTTTTCTCCTCCAACATTTATAATTTCTGATTTACGGCCTAGAATCTTTATATACTCTCCATCTACCTCAACACTATCTCCTGTATTAAACCAGCCATCTTCTGTGAAAGGAGAGGGTGCATTTAAATAGCCTAGCATTGCTGATTTTGCCTTAATTTCTAATACCCCGTTAATAATCCTGGTTTCAAAACCCTTGCCACCAATCTTTACCCATAATGAATTTGAATCTTTTGATTTTGAACTTAATATTCCAACTTCTGACAAACCATAGGTTTGTAATAATTTTATCCTGGGGTATAGTTCATGGAAACGAGCTAATGTGGTTTCTGCCATTGGTTCTGTTCCATATGTAATTGTTTTAAGCGAACTTATATCGTAACGTTTACAGGCTTCACTTAATAATATTAGATTGATGAACGTTGGGGAGGTCGGTAATAAATCAGCTGAATACTTTTCAATAACCCTCAAAACCTCGTCCGGGGTTCTATCTTCTACAGTTATTATACAGCCTCCATTTGCAAGATTATAAAACATTGTATTAATACCACCGATATGGTCATATAACAAAAACACAATACTTCTAAAAGAATGCCTTTTATTTTTGAACTTTTCCAGTATATTATTCACATCATGTACAGATGCTTTACTTTCTCCTGTTGAGCCAGATGAAAATAGTACCAGTCCTGGATGTTTTCTTTTTCTCAGCTTACTGTATAGCTCATTATCAGCAGTATTATTTATTTTTTTTATATCTACTAAATCATTTTTATCAATCATAATAGATATTTCAGCCTGAGCAG
>JAAEMD010000295.1 GCA_024225875.1 bacterium | reverse complement strand
TACTCATACTGGGAAATCAGGGAATCCGCATTCCCGGGAAATTCGTTTCTCACCAGTGTTTTCAGATTCCGTTTCGGTTCATATCCGTATGTCGTCACAATGTCGTTGGTCATGCCGGAGCCGATTTCAAGCCTGCTGATCAGGTCGGATCCGGGTTCGTAATACCAGGTCGCAGTTTTCTCAGTGCCTGCGACATGCATGGAAAGTGATCCGAACCGGCCTGTGGCGGGCTGCACAATTTCAGAACCGAATTCCGGTGAACAGAGAATTGGCAGGGCTTTTCTTATTTCCGATGATGTTTAATGATCTTCCGATGTTTTGATGTTTTGATCAGTTCAGCAGGCCGAAAAACAGGCTGTTTGGCTATTTATTCTAACGATTTGAGCCGGAATTGATTATTTAACCCCATACGTTTCCACCAGGGAAATCTCAGATAATCGTTAAATGACAGATGATCATTTTGCATAGGCCAATAATCAGCTTCTGGTAATCTTTCCAATAATGACACATAATATTTTTTTGAAACCAATCCTTTGTTATATTGCAGATGAATTTGAGATATTTTTGATTTTATCAAAGAATTTTTTTTACTTATCTTTTTTACTAAGTCTTTAAAAAAATAATAATCCGAGTCATTCTCATTAATAAAAGACGGAGATAAAAAGAGATCTGAAACAAGCTCACAAAACCATACAGCATCAGACAATTTATTGCTTTTTAATAAATATTTTAACCAGTTGAGGACAATATCCTTCAAATTTTCGCTCATAAGAATCTCACTCATAAATAAAGTAAATGGTATAGTCTTCTTTACACTAAAAGACGGGGATGTATTTTTCATTTCAAAGTCCGTTGTCAAATAAAATATAATATTTTGTATTATCATTCTGATACTCTCAAATAAATCATCTTTACAAAGAGCTTGATAATTATCATCAATAAATTCAACAATTTTTTTTGATGGACTGATTTTGTTATTTTGAAGAAAAATTTCGAAAGCGCTCGGCAGCAAAACAATAAATCCTTTG
>JAAEMD010000294.1 GCA_024225875.1 bacterium | reverse complement strand
TATTATATGTATATTTTAAAACAGATTCCATTCTGCAAATCTTTTGAAGATTACAATAGATTACTACCCTGGAATTTTAAAGAAAGTTAATTGTTTTTTTCAAGAATGCGGTTGGGGGATCGCTTACTGATAAGCACGGTAATAAGCTGATGAACAATCTCAGGTGTTTTTATCACAACATTAAATACGCTTCTTACCCTATCTTTATCATAGAGTAGATATTGGTGGATAAGGCAGGAGTAAATTTAGTTAACCTGTTCCTTTAAATAAGCCTCTTTTACTTTTTGTCCTACAAAAGCAGCGACCTTTTTATCAAGAGCTGAAGGGATAATGTTATCAACGTCAGGATTTGTAATATAGTCAGCCAGAGCGTATGCTGCGGCTATTTTCATATTGTTAGATATTTTACTGGCTCTGGCATCAATGGCTCCTCTAAAGATACCAGGAAAAGCAAGTACGTTATTTATTTGATTAGGGAAATCACTTCTGCCTGTACCAATAATATATGCGCCTGCTGATTTAGCCAGATCAGGCATTATTTCCGGTGTAGGATTTGACATGGGAAAAACAACCGCTCTGCTGCTCATAGACCTTATCATATCCTGATCAACAACATTTCCTGCACTGACTCCAATAAATATATCTGCATTCTCCATGGCCCTGGCAAGTGGACCGGAGATATTTTTTTTATTTGTAAGTTTAGCAATTCTGTTCTTGGCTGCATTGTTTTTAATATCAGATCTGCTTTTTGATATAATTCCTTTTGAGTCACATAAAATAACATTATTAACTGGCGTTATATCCGGATAGCCAGTGCCAAGCAGCATATCTGAAATAGCTATACCTGCGGCACCTGCACCATTGATAACAACAGTAAGGTCAGACATTCTTTTGTCAACCAGTTTCAGGGCATTAATTAAGCCGGCATATACCACGACAGCTGTTCCATGCTGGTCATCATGAAACACAGGAATACCAATATCCTGTAATGAATTTTCAATTTCAAAGCATCTGGGTGCAGAGATATCTTCCAGGTTTATTCCACCGAAAGCAGGTGCAATATTTTTTACAATATTTATAATCTCATCTGTTTCCTGTGTGTTCAGGCAAATAGGGAAAGCGTCTATATCCGCATATGCTTTAAATAATGCGGCCTTACCTTCCATTACCGGTAAAGAGGCTAAACCTCCAATATTTCCAAGACCAAGGACAGCAGAGCCGTCTGAAATAACAGCAACACTGTTTTTTTTAATAGTTAAGTCATATGCCAGTTCAGGGTTACTGTGTATATCAAGACATGGTTGAGCTACACCTGGGGTGTATATAAGAGATAAGTCATGTCTGTTACTAATATTATGTTTAAGTTCAACTGTTAATTTTCCGCCTAACTTTCTGTGTAGTTTAGTAGATTCTGTGTAGATATCCAATTTTATGCAGCTCCAGACCTTATAATATTTTTAAAATGTATATTACAGGCCTGAAGTTAATTTGTCATTTGATTAATTAGTTCTGATATGACGTCATATAAAATATAAATATTAAAAAGTTGACTTTTAAAGTTATTTTATGTATTGTGTTGCTGTTTAAAAAAAACAGGAGATAGTTTACTGATTTGTTAGCAATTATAAAAAGTGCCGCTATATCAGGGGTTGAAGCAAAAGAAGTTGTTGTAGAAATTGATGTGAGATCAGGTTTGCCGGCAGAGATAATAGTAGGTTTGCCTGATACAGTAATCAAAGAAAGTAAAACTCGTATTAAGTCTGCTGTAAAAAACTCTGAGTTTAATTATCCGGCTAAGGTTTATACTATAAACCTGGCTCCGGCAGATTTGAAAAAAGAAGGTCCTTTTTTTGATCTGCCAATAGCGCTGGGTATTTTACAGGCAACCAGCCAGGTTTTTATTGATAACGACACACTGGCTGTAGGAGAGCTGTCTTTAGATGGCAATGTAAGGCCGGTAAGAGGGATGATATGTATTTGCCAGATGGCAGTAGAGCTGGGGTTTAAACGGATAATTATTCCATATGATAATTATCAGGAAGCAAAATTAATTTCCGGTATAAAAGTCCTGCCAGTAAAAAAACTGGGGGAAATAAATAAAGTATTAAAAGGAGATATTGATATACCGGTAATTAGTACTAAAAAGCAGAAAGTTAGAACTGACTTACCTGATTATATTGATGTTAAGGGTCAGGAGGCTGCAAAAAGAGCAATAGAAATTGCTGCAGCTGGAAAGCATAATATCCTGATTGTAGGGCCACCAGGATCTGGAAAAACAATGATTTTAAAAAGATTACCATCGGTATTGCCTGAAATGAGCTTGAAAGAAGCTATAGATGTTCATAAAGTTAGAAGCGTTTCTAAAAATTTACCTGTAATTGAAAAAATAAATTTTATGAGACCATTCAGGAATCCTCATCACTCTATATCCTGCGCTGGTTTAGCAGGAGGTGGCTCTCATCCCCTGCCAGGAGAAATTAGCCTGGCTCATCATGGGGTGCTTTTTCTGGATGAACTGCCGGAGTTTACCAGACAGGCTCTGGAGATTTTAAGGCAGCCTGTAGAGGAGAAAAAAATTACTATTACCAGAGCAGGTGGTTCCGTTGTATATCCTGCTGATTTTATGTTTGCAGCAGCAATGAATCCCTGCCCCTGCGGCTACTATAATGATATGAAAATTCAATGTAACTGCAATAAGGAGCAAATAAAGAAATACTGGAAGAAAATATCAGGGCCAATGCTGGATAGAATAGATATTATTATGGATGTTCCTCGTTTGAAAACAGATGATTTACTTTCAGAATTTCCCGGTGAATATAGTGGCTATGGATCACTTGAAATTAAAAATAAGGTGCAAAAAGCGAGATCTTTACAAGAGCAAAGGTATAATCAAAAACTAACAAACTCTGATATGAGTGCTAAAAAAATAGATGATTTTTGTAAATTAACTTCTGACACCAAAGCTTTTTTAGGTGCTGCTATTGAAAAAGGGTTTCTCACAGGAAGGTCTTACAATAGTGTTCTTAAGGTTTCCAGAACTATAGCTGACCTTGATGGCCAGAGTTCTATTTCACTGCCACATATATGCGAGGCGCTTCAGTATCGTAAAACAGATCTGTTTATAAGTAAAAAAGATTAACAGGATTATATAGCTGATCCAAAGTAAAATGTCCGACACTTAAAGTTTTCAAATGACTTCGTTAATGTACGCAAGTACACAGCACTCAGTCATTTAAACGGACAGTTCAATTTGTACCAGCTATAAAGAATGTAAAGTAATAAATTTTTTTTGGAAAAATGGTATGTTATCATAACCATATGATCAGGTTTTTTGTTAGTGAGTCGAATATATATAATAAAAGGCTACTATTAGATAAAGAAGAATATCATTATCTGAACAATGTTATTAAATTGACGACTGGTTCGAAAATGGAGCTGGTAGTTGATAAATCAAAGGTCATTGTAGTGATGGTGAAAGAGTTCCTGGAAGATAGTATATTTTTTGAAAAAGAAACAGAGTTTTTATTGAGACAAAATAAAAGTCTGATTAATATAACTTTAGCACAATGTCTGCCAAAGCAGGATAAAATGTCTGATATTTTAAAAAAATGTACGCAGATAGGTGTGAATATTTTTATACCGATAATAAGCTCACGGGTAATATCACGTTTTGATGAGAAGCGAGCTTTAAAGAAAAAAGGGAGATGGGATAAGGTTTTGGAAAGTGCGGCAAGCCAGTCTAAAAGAGATCATATTCCAGATTTATTACCTGTTTTAGAATTAGATACATTTCTTGGGAATCAGACAGGTGTAAAAGGGCTGAAAAATAGTAAATATGATTTGAAATTAGTTTGCTGGGAAGAGGAAAAGAATAATAAGTTGAAAATGGTTTTAAGAGATTATGCAGGAAGCTTAAATATTAAGGAAAAAAAAGAACATTCTATTCTGGTTTTTATTGGGCCGGAAGGAGGTCTTGCAGTAGAAGAGGTTCAAAAACTTAAGAATAATAACTTTATTTCTGTTTCAATAGGTAAAACAGTTCTCAGGGTTGAAAATGCAGGGTTCTCTGCCTGCTCTAATATATTATATGAATTTTCCTGATAATAATGACTGATGGTTATTTGTTTTTTTATGAAATTTTGTGATGTTAAGATATATCCGGCCAGCTGACCGTAAAGATACTCAATAAACATTAAGAGTGTGCAGGTGATAAGCCGGGTTCTGTTTATGCAGTCATCTATCTGGATTTAGTCTCACGACTAAATTCAAGCGATCAACCCGGAAATAATAACGAGTCAGGCGCTCTCTTCCCTTACTTGATCTTGCTCTGGATGGGGTTTGCCATGCCAGCCATATTGCTATGTCTGCGGTGAGCTCTTACCTCACCATTTCACCCTTACCTTTAAAAGGCGGTATATTTTCTGTGGCACTTTCCATAGGGTTGCCCCTTCCTTCTGTTAGGAGGCATCCTGCCTGATAGAGCCCGGACTTTCCTCTCCAGACACAATCTGCCTGGAGCGACTGCTTCTCCTGCACAGTTTAATTATAACAGTAAACAGTCTTTAAAAGGAGGTTTGGAAATCCTGTATAGCTATTCCAAAGTAAAATGTCCGACACTTAAAGTTTTCAAAT
>JAAEMD010000293.1 GCA_024225875.1 bacterium | reverse complement strand
ATTTGAAAACTTTATGTGTCGGACATTTTACTTTGGAACAGCTATAGCTGGTACAAATTGAATTGTCCGTTTAAATGACTGAGTGCAGTGTACTGGCGTACATTAACGAAGTCATTTGAAAACTTTATGTGTCGGACATTTTACTTTGGAACAGCTATAAACAGTTATCAAACATCATTAAACTTAAATGATTATCGTAATATTATGCCTGTTGGGCAGTGATCTGAACCTGTAACTTCATTTCTAATAAAAGCCGATTCCACTCTTTTTAAAAATTCGCTATTCACAAAAAAATAATCAATTCTCCACCCTATATTACGACGCCTGGCACCAACCCTGTAAGTCCACCAGGTATACTGCTCTGGTAAAGTATTAAAGCAGCGAAAAGTGTCAACATAGCCCCAGGACACTATCCTGTCAATCCACTCTCTTTCAACTTTTAAGAAACCTGAATAGTTCTTGTTCTGTTGAGGATTAGCAAGATCTATCTCTTTATGTGCAGTATTATAATCTCCACATATTATTAAATTCCTGCCCTGTGCCCTGAGATCATTACAGTATTCAAATAAATCGGAGTAAAAGTCCAGCTTATATTGTAAACGCTCTTCATTTTTCTGCCCGTTAGGAAAGTATATGTTAAGCAGGGTAAAGTCATCATACTCTGCTATAATTACTCTGCCTTCAGAATCATATTGCTGGATACCAAGTCCCTCTAAAACTAACTTTGGTTTTATTTTAGTAAAAACAGCTACGCCACTATAACCTTTCTTTTCAGCAGAATGCCATATACTATTATATCCGGAAGGGGTTAGTATCTCTTCCTCCAGATCTTCCGGATTTGCTTTTGTTTCCTGAATACAGGCAATATCAGGATCTTCTTCCTTTAAATAATTTAAAAAACCCTTTCTGCTGCAGGCTCTTATTCCATTTACATTCCATGAAATTATTTTCATAATAGACAATTTCCTTAATATTAAAATATGACTGTTAATACAAAATAGCAAATTTTATTTTATCTGAGAACCAGAAAATAAATTAACATTAAATCAGGATTATTGCGAAATAAAAATCTCCGCTATATAATATCTGCACTATGACATCCTTTCAGAAAACATAT
>JAAEMD010000292.1 GCA_024225875.1 bacterium | reverse complement strand
ATAGTTATTCTGATTTCTCGTTTGAGATAAAAGTTCTCAAATTACTGAATGATAAATATTTTGAATGTAATCATTCAGGAACCTATAAAGATCCAAACACTAAAAAGCATCGAGAGTTTGATATTAGAGCTATCAATAAATTGGTAATGGGAGAAAATTTGATTTTAAGGCTCTGCTTGGCTGTTGAATGTAAAAATATAAGAAAAAATAATCCGTTAGTTATACATTGTTTACCACGTTTAGATGTTGAGGCATATCAGCAGGTAATTTTAGTTTCGGAATCTGGAAGCAATCTTCGTATGTTTGATAAAAGAGTTTTTGAGATAAAAAATGAAAAGCCTCTTGATGATAACTGTTTTTATGAAGTAGGTGAGCCTGTTGGCAAGTCTTGTGATCAAATAGGAAGAAAAAAAGATGGTGAAATTATTAATAATGACTCTCAGGCTTTTGATAAGATAAGCCAAGCGATAAACTCTGCTTATGATATGGCACGCGAGAGTTTCTGTATTGAGGACAAAGATACTCATTTCATTTCTTTTATATTACCTGTTTTAGTCGTTCCTAATAATCGTATCTGGTCGATAACCTATGATAAATTAGGAAGAATTACCAGTGGCCCTGAGCTCGTTGATTCTATATCGTATTATATAGATCATACTTATCAGATAATAGCCCCACCCCCCAACCATATTGGTTCCCAAGAATTTAATTATAAGGTATCCCATTTAGAGATTGTTACACTTGATTCATTTATAGGTTTGATAGAAAAACACTTTACCAAAACCTTTACAAGTGTGAAAGCACGAAGTTACATGAAAAAAGCCTTTCCGAGAAAAAACTTTCCTTGGTAGTTGGATATACCTGGAGATCAATACAAAATCCAAAACTTCCTATTTCCCAACCTCATTTTATGTGATGAAATAGAAAAAATAATAGTTCTGTGCAAAAATTTAAAGACCATAGGCTAAACTTGCTTTGATCCTGATTTTAAGTCGTTAAGTGGTTACTGTGTAACTATTCAGTAGTTACGCTGTAACGACTAAAGAACTTAAAAACCAGGGCCAATCTTGCTTAGATTTTTTAGATGAGTTTCTTTGCGGTTTTTACCCTTATATAAGGGTGGCTTTCACACCACTAAATAAACGGTCGTTTT
>JAAEMD010000291.1 GCA_024225875.1 bacterium | reverse complement strand
TTATCGTTAGATATGTTAAAGTACCCATATTTAAAAAATATATTTTTTACATGGTACTTTGGGTACTTTGGGTACTTTGGGTACTTTGGGTACTTTGGGTACTTTGGGTACTTTGGGTACTTTGGGTACTTTGGGTACTTTGGGTACTTTGGGTACTTTGGGTACTTAGCCCACCTTGGGCTTATATAAGGCATTCAGGTTCATTATGAGTATTTTTATATAATAATAGTTGGGTAATCTTAAGCCTATCAACTTATCTGATAAATGAACTTTGTGTAAAAGGTGGACATTTATAAAGAAAAAGTACCTTAATAGCAATTGAGCGGTTACTTTTATATATCTAATAATAATAGTTCTTTATAAAGCAAAGTACCGATGGCAATTAAGTGGGTACTTTTGTATAATTAACGATAACAGTTATTTACAAGGCAAAGTACCCAGTAGCAACTAAGTGGGTACTTTTGTATAGTTAACGATAACAGTTATTTATAAGGCAAAGTACCCAAAGTACCCAAAGTACCCAAAGAGGTCGCATGCAGTCATTATAAAATCTGATTTTTATCGTGATAGTTACGGTGTAACTATTCAGTAGTTACACCGTAACTATCACTAATTTTGCAATTCAAACGGAGGTGACAAATGGCTGCAGGACAGGCGTTTATTGAATACCAACTGTTCTGATAAGCCCAAACATCCAGCTTGTGTAAATAGTCGGACACACCCATTTTTATAGTGACTGTGGGAGGAGTCAGATAAAATTATTTTTTTCGGGAGGGATGTATTGATATCGTCCATGCCCAATTTTTTTACAACAACCTTCCCTGACAAATTTCGGCAATGTTTTTTTTATATATTGTATATGAAGGCCTGTAATATTTGATAAGTCGGCGGGTGTAGTATGTTTTTCTTTTATATTTTTTAAAGCATCATATAGAACTTGTTTTTCATTGGTGGATTTAACTTCGCTTATATGCCCTGTAATTTCCCAGGACAAGTTATTACTATGGAATTTCATAGCATACTCTTTAGCTTCAACATCACGACCGCTTACACATAAGACTGCATCAGCTTGTCCAGTTATTCTATTTAAAACTAGATTAGTATCAGTTGCAGCTGTTAATCCTATCGATCCACTAAACGTATCCATTATATCATCTGCTCCGGATTTTCTAAGATGATGTATCAAAAGTACAGAAATATTGTACTTATCTGCTATTTCTGTTTTAATTTTTGAAATGGGTTCATAATCAATGTCGTATAAATTTTTATATTTAGAATTCCCATTGATTGTTGGGCGAAACATTTTTAATGTATCAATTACAATAAGGCGAGTATTTGGATGACTATTTAACCATTTTCCAAGTTCTGTAATTCCGCCTTGCTCCATTCTCGGCCAAGTCGTTGATATGTGAAGATTTTTCAATTCATCAGCTTTTACTTCCATTTGAAACAGTCTACTTTGTAGACGCCTTTTTACGTCTTCCAATGCTAGATAAAGAACTGTCCCGGCTTCAGCTTCAATATTTTTTAATACTTTGCTACCGGATGCGATTGATATACACAAATTTGTTGCTAGTAAACTTTTTCCTTGCTTTGGCTTACCAGCTAGGATTGTAACTCCTTCTCCTACTATTCCGGGAACTACCCATTTGATGGGCTCAATTTGCATATTATAAAGTTCAGTTCCGGTAAAAGTCTTTACTTTATTGTTTAGTTTTTTTGTTTGTACTTTATTATCATTAATTGCATATGCTTTTAAAGGTGGTACGTTTTTTTTTATAGTAAAAAGATGTTCAATGCTATGTTGCGTTTGACCATTTGCGACAGCTTTAGGCTTATTAAAAATTTTTACCATTTCAAGATTCCTCAAGATTCCTTTAAATAATTGAATTAGAAGTACAAAGAGATATTTTAGAAATAGATACTATTAAAAAATTGAAATTTAGAATAGAAATGGTAAAATAGAGGAACTGAATTATTCTATTTCCTATTTTTTCCATTTCACTTAAACCCTAAATTAGCCCTTTATCTAATATAGGGTTTACATTATCGTTTAATAAAATTGATAAAGTCACATAACTCTTTGAAGTCTTGTAATACATGATTTTAACTCCTCTCTAATAATTTGTCTGATCCTTTCCTCAGTAATAACTCCATTCTTGGTATTAAGTTGTGGAAAAAGATCTGTTTCAGGTGTTTTGTAAAATGTTGCATATTTTTTTCTAATTTCTTCGCCTGGAAGTTTAATATCGCCCCGTTCGTGCTTTCCTACAGCAACGCCAGAAATCCCCATAGCTCTACCAACATCTTCAATGCTCATACCTTTTTCCTTTCTCTTTTTCTTTAAAATGCTCATTTTTAGCTCCTTTCCTTTCGTTGATTTATTAACTTCTAACCGTTAGAGTTATATCGTATCATTGTTATTTTATAAGATCAACCCTTTTATTACTGGTTGTAATTGTTTTTTTTGTCAAACTATCAATTGTAATTGTATTTTTTAGTTTGTTTTTAGTTGTTAATTTTGATGCGTTTTTAGGGGATAATTTTGATGCGTTTTTAGGGGATAATTTTGATGCGTTTTTAGGG
>JAAEMD010000290.1 GCA_024225875.1 bacterium | reverse complement strand
TTATTTTTTAAAAACTTTACATAGAAAAAATTGGCTATATTTTATGTGAGAGAACTGAGAGTAACTCTTTTTTACTAATACTTATAAAGTAATTGTTATTAAGCCTATTAAAAAAGATATGAATATTGAAAAAGTAAAGTTGATCATACAATATGCCTTAATGATTGCATCTCAAGAAGATGAATATCATGAAAGGCAATTGGGGCCTATTCATTTTATAAAATATGTTTATATTTCTGATTTGGAGTATGCTAAATTTAATGATGGAAAAACTTTTACAGAGGCTCCATGGATATTTTACAATTTTGGTCCTTGGTCAAATGAGGTTAATACTCTAATACCTATTGCATTGAATGAAATTGGAGCAGTTGAAAGAAACATGGAGAGTAACTTTAGTGAAAGTGATTATATAAGATGGACTTTAGATGGGCAAGAAACTACTCAATCCGATTCAATAGGCGTTACACTTCCTGATATCATAAAAAGAGCATTGAAAAAATATGTCCATAAATATAAGAATGAGACAGCAACATTACTTCAATTCGTATACATAACATTACCTATGTTAAATGCGACTCCTGGAGAAAGTTTAGATTTTTCGTGTGCTACTAAGTCTAAACATAAGGCACAAATTGAGCAGAAATCCATAGAAAGAGAATTTATGCCTTTTTTAGAAAAACTATCATTAAGTGAAAAGAACTTATTTCAAGCTAAAATGGATAGCTTAAAAAGTAAGTTTCAAGAAAAGATTAAAAAGAAAAAAATTATTTATACACCTAAATACGATAAAGTTTATGAAGAAGGTATTGAATGGCTTGATGATTTGGCTGGAGAGAGGTTTCCAGCAAGTGCCATAGATGTAGAAATTGATGCTAGTTTGTGGAAGTCAAAGGCGAGAAAGGAAAATGAATAATTATCCTGAAGATTCTCTTCAATATTTAACTAATAGTTGGTGGGAAGAAGATGATACAAAAGATCTTTTACGTGGTTCTCTTGTACTCGCACATATACAATTCTTCTATAACCCTCCTCTTGAACTCATAGCAGGAAGAGTTTATCCTAATGATCATAGTAATATTTCTATGAAAGCGCAACCTTTATCTTTAAATAGAGGTACTGCTAATTCAAATTCGTTACCAATTGCAGCTTTGCCGAGACTTGATGGCGCTGAATGCCATATAATTAACCGAGCAAAGCGCAGACCATGTCTTGTTATTGGAGAGATTAAGAGACCAAGTATTTCAAGGCATTTAACACTAGGAATGGCTAAACATTCTACAGCTCCATTTATTCCAATAGCTCCATACTTTGGAGTTGACCAAACAGGCAGAGCCGGTTATAATAACAATTTTGTTGAAAAAACCAAGCATGCTTGTTATCCTCAATTTATGTGGGATAGATTGCCACATACAGGAAAAGAATCCATTTTAAGATTTGACCATATCCAGCCTCTTGGCATGCATTATATGTCCTATAAAAAATTAAAATATAAATTAAGTAATGATGCAATGGACATAATAGATGAATGGCTTTTAAAATTTATTAATGGTACTGACGGAGAATTCCTTCCAACATTTAGAAAGCTTATTGAATCCCACCAAAATTAAAATGGCTAAGAATAATTGAAGATATTTAGATTTGTTTTTAACTTTTATTATAGAACTGTAATACAGCCCTTGAAAAAAGGATATTGCTGTCCGTTTCAGATTATTCAAGGTTGATCCAATCGTACTCTTTTCATAATGAGATTGTAGTTTTTGGGCATTTGCTGATATTTTTCACCTTGCAGCAAATTACCTGTCCGCTTTTTATTAGTTCCGCCCCATTGTTTGAAAAAGAAAGGGACTTTTTGAAGGTAACATTGCCTTCTCAAATTTATAACCCATTCTTCGGAAATAGATCTTGATTTGGGACCAGACTCGCCTCCAACAATAACCCAATGTATTCCTGTCAAATCTACATCACCGACATCATCAAGTAATGGTTCAAAAGAGATAAATTTAAGTTTTGCAGGACAAGTCCTTAGATATTCTATTCTCTTTAAGTATCTAGAGGATTCAACGGTCACTCCCATCCATATATTTTCTTGCCAAGAGAGCTGGTTAGCAATTGTATTGATTCTTTCTGCTCTTTTTGTTAAAAGTTGGTAAATGTGCCAATTGGCTTTATTCATCGAGCAAAAAACTTTTAAAATGAATTCATTTGTTACTTTATTATGGAAAATATCGCTCATTGAGTTAACAAAAATCATTTGAGGCCTTTTCCATAAAAAAGGTTTTTGTAGCATATTCTCATGCATAGTCAACTCAAAACCATTTTTATAATTAGGCTGTCTCATACATTGCAATCTGTTAGCCATTTTTTCTGCATAGCAATTCAAGCACCCATCGCTTACTTTCGTGCATCCTGTAACAGGGTTCCAAGTTGATTCAGTCCACTCAATTTTTGATTTTGCCATCTATAATAAACTTACATTTTTGTTTTTTTAATCCTATGAAAAAACCACCTTGTTTAGCAGGGTTTCCATCTGACTTAATGACCTTTAAATTATACTCTCTTTGAATATTTCTCAAGACTTCATTTACTATCTTAGGAGGAAAAGACTTCAAAAGTGAAAATTTATAAACGTCGTGGTTTGTCTTGCCTCCTTTTTTGATATACTCATAAAGTTCTTTTCCAAAAGCTTCTTGTTTAGTTAATAACTTATCTTCTGTGCTATCAAAAAGGTATAGCTGATTTTCCTGTCTACCTCCCTTGAAATCATAATTTGCACACCCATGTTTAGAATCTATTTCCCATGCTATATCAAGGAATTTTTCTATTCCTGAAGGATGGTTACTATAAAATATAAGTCCATACATATTTGGACTCTTGTATATTGAAAATTGCCCTAAATAACCATTCCTAGCACAAGGCAATTGGGCATAATATTCTCGTGCAATGTATTCATGGATATGTTGATTGTCGATATGATCTAACTCATTAGTATCCAAGTCTGGAAAATATTTTAAAATATTTTTATGATCTTTGAATCGCTTGAAAGTACTAGAAGCACTAAAAAATATAAGATCAGTGGCATTACAATTAGTTAAGCTTTTAAAGATTTCTCTATTAGCAAATTTAACTCCAAACTGATCAAGAAAAACTAAGCAGACACTTGTTGTGTCCTGAATATATGGTAACCATTCATTGAAAATAATCTTAAAACGTTTATTTGCTACTTCAAAATTAATGCCATTCCGGGGTATAGAATCAAGTTGCATTTTAAGTTGTTGATAATTTTTTTTCTTAAATACATTAAAGAATACTTTTATTTCCAATAATCTAATGTTTTCATGTTTCAAGTATTTAGAAACCTCTTCAATTATGATTTTTGAGGAACCTGAATTGTTTGACTTATCACATCCGGGGCCAGCAAAAAAGTCAAAAATGTAGATTTTGGGATAGGTTACTTTTGATATAAATGTAGGTAACCAAGATTCTATATATCTTCTAAAAAGTTCTAATTTCAACAATGTTGGTTCACTATATTCTTCGTAGAAATTTTTATTTCTAGACATTCTCTTCTCCTCTATCTTTATATATCATTATAAATTAGGAAGATAGAAATAGCAACAGTCAATAGATAGAGCCAAAGGTACTGTGCCATATTTTCTTTCTTTAGAGGTGGGGGGACCAGCGCCCCGTTTAAATAAATTTTTACCTTTT
>JAAEMD010000289.1 GCA_024225875.1 bacterium | reverse complement strand
AGAACTTAGAACTTAGAACTTAGAACTTAGAACTTAGAACTTAGAACTTAGAACTTAGAACTTAGAACTTAGAACTTAGAACTAAATAACTTCGAACTTAGAACTAATTTATCAACACTATTGTGGGCCAGTTTATGATTTATTTTTTCCATCCCGGACATTTCTTTTTGGTTTAGCTATATATTGTAGTGCAGATATGACATGCTATAATATCTTGTTACATTTAAATTTTGTGCAGCTGATAAAATATAGCTGATACAAATTGAACTGTCCGTTTAAATGGGGAAGTGCAGTGTACAGACGTACATAAACAAAGTCATTTGAAAACTTTAAGTGTCGGACATTTTACTTTGGAACAGCTATACCAGGGAAATTCTAAAGAATTTTTATTGATGATAACCTGTATCGGTTAATATTGATTCTTAAATTATTAGAAATTAATGTGCGATCTTCGACTGGAATCATATATTTTTTTATCAATTTTATATTTAAAATGGAGGGATTATACATAAATGAAACCATTAATAGAGTCAATGTCAGGAACAAGAGGAATAATAGGGGAGAATTTGAGCCCTGAAGTTGTATTAAAGATAGCAAAGGCTTTTGGGACGTATACAGGCAGGGGCAGTACTGTTATTGTTGGCGGAGATACCCGTGTTTCTTACGATATGATAAAAAAAGCAGCAGTGTCCGGTTTACTGGCAGTTGGTATTAATATAATTGATACAGGGCAGGTTCCTACTCCAACAGTTCAGCAAATGATAAGGCACTATAATGCTGACGGGGGACTGGTTATAACTGCTTCACATAATCCAGTTATGTGGAATGGTATAAAGCTGATGAATGAATCAGGATCGTTCTTAAATGATAGCGAATATCAGGATTATAGAAAAATCTATGAATCAAACCAGTATCAGCTGGTTTCCTGGCAGGAGCTTGGTAAAGTCAGTTTTGATGATAAGGCAATAGAAAAACATATAGATAAAATATTGTCTATTATAGATACTACACCTGTAAAAAACTCAAAATTAAAAGTTTTAATTGATCCTGATAATGGAGCAGGTTGTCTTGCTAATCCAATTCTGTTAGAAAAACTTGGTGTGCAGTATGAAATGATCAACAGTGAACCTGATGGTGTTTTTGCACATAACCCTGAACCGTTAAAAAATAATTTATCTCAAATTATTAATAAAATGGCCCAGGGTTCTTATGATATAGGGTTTGCTCAGGATGCAGATGCTGACAGGTTAGTTATTCTGGATGAAAATGGAAGGTATGTCGGTGAAGACTATTCCTTTGCTTTTTGCGTTGACTATATTCTTTCAAAAGAGAATGCAGATAATAAAAAAATTGTTGTTAACTTATCTACTTCCAGAGTGATTGAATGGTTAGCAGAGAAATATGATGCAGACGTAACATATACAAAAATAGGAGAACCTTATGTTACTCAGAAAATCAAAGAATTGAAGGCTGATGTTGGTGGTGAGGGAAATGGTGGTGTAATTTATCCTAAGATAGGCTGGGGTAGAGACAGCCTGACAGGTATTGTTGTTGCCTTGATGCATCTGGCAGAGAAGAAGATGTCTGTATCCGGGATTATGAGTCAATACCCTGAGTATATAATGCTGAGAGATAAATTTGAGGTATCTTCTAAAGATGAGGTCGCTGATTTTTTAATACGAGTTGAGGATAGTTTTAAGGGTGCAGATATAGACAGGCAGGATGGTGTTAAGTTAATGTTTGAAAATTCCTGGATTCATGTAAGGCCGTCAAATACAGAGCCTGTTATAAGGATTTTTATTGAATCTGAAACTCAAAAGTCAGCAAATGAGCTTATGCTGAAAGTTAAATCCTGTTAGTATGGCCTTGTTTCGCTGGTTTTTGACTGTAAATACTTTTCTTCAAGTATATTGAAGACTGGTGCCTTACTGGACAGCTGATTTTCTAGATCCCTGCTTTATCTCTTATATCTTCTACGGCATGGTCAAATTTATTTTTAAAATTACTAAAGAAACCTGACTTTTTCTTTTTGGTCTCACTGGCCTTTTCTTCTTTATAGAAGGGAAAGGTCTCCTGTTTATTTGCTTTTTTATTTGCTTTTTTTACTTCGGTTTTTTTTATGGCTTTCCGGGGAGCTGTTTTAGCATAAGTTTTTTTCTTTTTTCTTTTT
>JAAEMD010000288.1 GCA_024225875.1 bacterium | reverse complement strand
TTTGATTGTATAAATGTTTTTAGTGTAGTTAACATTCAAAAATAATATAAATAATAACCAGAATAAAAAAAACGTAATAAGGATGGTAACAATACTTGTATGTGTTTTTCTTGTTATATAATAGGATGGTAAAAGATTGGTTTTGCTGAAATTATCCGTTTCAAGACTGGCTGCTGCACTCATTGTTATGGCTTCTTGCAGGCTGATATTGTTTTGATGCTTTATTTTAACTATATTAGCTTTAAATTCAGGTTTTTCTATTGGCAGGTTAAGGGATTCCTTGAAATAGCTGGATACATTTTTGATCTGAAGAAGTTTTCCCAGGATCAGGACACTGGCAATATTTATCTCGCTGTCACTTTTTTTAAAGTAAAACTGGAGAGTTTTCTGGATTTCAATAACTAATTTTTCTAAAGACGGCCTTAGTAAAAAGAATATATTATCAAGAGGAATATCTTTTTTTTCTTTTCTGTCAAAGATGTCATTTTCAATTAGAACTTCTTTAGCTTTTTCTTCATCAAACTCGAACTCTTTGCCTTCATAAGAAATCTTTCTCAGTACAGGCTTTATAATTTCAGCAAAGCCCAGCCGTACATCCCTGAAGAAAACCATCCTGTTATTTTCGAAAATTGATAATTTTAAAAAGTTATTTTCAAGATCTATTGCCAGCATGGTTTTAGGGATTTTGTTGCTGATAAGATCAGAAACAAACTGTTCCAGTATATCTACCTCAGAAACAATGCTGTTTAAAGAAATTTTGTGCTTATCGAATAATTTTATGTATTTTTCTATAATATCTTTCTCTATTTTTATAACCAGAATATTATTTGGACCTTTTTGTGACTGGGTTTCACTTTTAAGTACTCGGTAAGTCCAGAAATATTCATCAAGATCATCGATTTGATTGTTAATTGCTGATAAGAGGTCGCGTTTATTCAATTCAGGTAATGATAGTTTCTGTACTGTTATTTGATCAAAAGGAAGAGAAAAGGTGATATTGCTGTTTTCAAAAAATCCATGAGTGGTGTTTGATAATGCTTGATTTAAATTTTCAATGTAATCGTATGTGTTGATATAAGAGTAAATATACTCTGACTTAAGTTCATAATCTTTAGGGAAATAGGCGCCAATTTTGCTGTATTGAGATTTAGTAATAACAATTTTTGAATTTCTAAATGTTATCCCGGTATTATATTTTATTGCTTTTTTTACTTTGGTTCCCATTATATTAAATTATATCATTTTTATCGTAATAAGCTAATTTTTCTATTGTCATCATGGCAGTGTTTCTGCAGGTGAATCAAGGCTCCAGGCAGATCTAAAAACATAATACTGAGGAGCGCTGTCAAAAGTTAATGTTGCTCTTATGGATTTAATATTGCCGGTCGAGTTTGCAGTAACTTCTCTGTTATTAAAAAAATCAAACTTAAGTCCTGGCCGTGAAGGAGAACTGAGAAGGGCTATGTTTTTGACAAGAATATAAGGTTGACCAGTATTTTTTTTGAGTACAATGCTGTATGGCTCTGGTCCGGCTGGAAAGTCAGCAATATATAAGCTGTAGGTGTCTGATCCGGATTTAAAAGAAATTGCATAATCACCGGTAGAAATAACTTCACAATCATTCTTTAAGACAGGGTTTAAGTATTCAAAAAAACCTAAAGCTTCCTGGCTGTAGGTTGTGCTGTGTTTTATTTGTCTTGCTGCTTCTGGAACTATACTTAAACCCGGTAATAAAGCATACATAATCAAGCCGACCAGAACAGTTACTGTTATTAACTCAATAATAGTAAAGCCGTTATTGTTTTTTTCTTTTTTAATTCTGCTCATGCCTCACTTTTTATAAGCCAGCTGCTACTGGACTTATTATTCACTGATTTGGTCCGGGTATAGTAAGTACAATCTTTTTTTATCTCTGGATGAATTATTATACAGGTGAGTTTTGTTTCTATGTCTTTTACTGGTGAGTTAAACTCCAGCAGTGATTTTTTTAACTGGTAAGCAGGTGCCCTGTAGTTGCTTATTTTTATGAATGATCCGGATATGATTTCTTGTAGATTAACTGTATTTTTATAATAAGTAGCTTTTAACTGCTGTCTTTTATCAAGATTTAAAGCTGATTTAATGCCGGATACAACAAGCTCTTTGTTTAAGGGCCTGTTTTTTAAGGATAAATTATCAATTACTTTAAAATCAATCGGGGTTTTGACAGTTGAGGCTTTTATTTTTAAGTGATTTGCCTGATCCCTTGAAAAATCCACAGCTAAATTTACTTTAGATAAATCACCCATAATAATAGTAGCCTTGATATCTCTAAACTCCATGCTGTCACTAAAAATTAATGTCATCTTATATGCTTTATTTTTAAGTATTATATGATCTTTTATATTTATCAGCCGGTTGGAATGGGCACTGCCGCGCCAGATTTTTTTGCCATTGAAATTTATTCCAGTAAGTTTTCTGTCAGCTTTATCAGGGTTCCACTTTATTTTTACTGCATCCATATAAATGTTGAATCGGCTGCTTGTATTTTCTAATATTAAAGGGGATATTTTATTCTTTTTTTTGCCCAGGATTTTTGCCTTTTTTGTTGATGTCTTGAGATCGTATGACTGAACTGGTCCTGCAGGTGGATTAAAGTAAGTCTTTGCAAATGAACCGTCATTAAACAATAATTTGATAAGACAGTTCTTCCCTGAAACATTATTATTAAAAAATATTCTGATATCAGTTGCTTCCTGTGGCTTTAAAGTTATATCTGTTATATTAAAAACGATTGAATCGGAGCTGTTGTTTTTATTGCTGTTCCAGACACTTTTACCGCCAATCTTAATGTTTATTACATTGTTTTCAGTACCTGGTATGGTACGGACAATGAGACTGTTTAATATTATATTGCCTTTTTCCCGTTTGTTTTTAATGGTAATACCGCCAAGGTTGTTTTTGAATTGACCCATTATTTGAGCATTTCTGGTAGAAATGTCTATGGAAAATCCGGCAGGTACATAACCATCTTTATTTGATCGTGATATTTTTTTTGTTAGTACTGCTTTTCTTCCTCTGTATTCAGATCTGGCGGCAGCTGTTATTTGATGGGTAGATGCATTGGAAAGTGTAATGGAAAACGTACCCCCAAGATAGTATTCACGGTCAAATAAGATGCCTTCATTATTGCTCCAGTTATCGTCATCCATAAGATAGTATCTTGTTTTCTCAAAGCCGGTTCTGGCAATGATTTCTGCTATTTCCTGGCTCGCTTCGCTGGTACTGGCGGTATCTTCCAGCTTTTTCATATGTTTAATGAGTATTGAAAGGGCTGTTATCAGAAGGATTAAAAGTACTATAACTACTCTAATAAACAGGGGGCCTTTTTTTTTGAAAGGAGCTGTTTCTTTTGAATTAGAACCCATTATCCTTTATTCAAAGAAAAAGATATCATCAAAAAGTACTCTGTCACCTTTTTGATTGGAAGTATTTCTAAAGCGAATAAAAAAGTCGCTGCCCAGTGTATAATCAGATAAATCATGTTCTTCATACACAAACTTGCTGGTTTCATCGCTTTCCGTATAAGTTGCAATAGTATGCCAGTCTGTTCCTCCATTATCAGAGACTTCAAAATAAAGCCTGTCATTATGGCTGGCTTCAAAACTAACGACACGCCTGAAAAAACGCATCTTCATTGTGGAATATCCTGCCAGATCGACCTGTCTTTTTATGATAGTATTTTTTCCTTGGACAATTAAAAAATAACTTCCGGAATGACCGTCAGTTTTCTTTACAGTAGTAAAGCCATTTCTGAGCCAGTTGTTAACAAAACCAGATCCTCCGGAATAATTGCCAGACTCAAAATTATCACCAGCTACCCAGCTGGCAGGGTTCATCTTTATACTTACCGTGCTGGTAGTTGAGTCAATAAAAGTATACTCAAAATCAAAGTCCGGGGCTGCTTTATAGGGTGAGACCATTTTTTTATTAAAAGTAAATTTACAGGGGATATTTGTTGCTCCGGCTGTCAGCGAGTAATCATTAATATCTATTTTTGTTCCGCTGCCTGCATTTCCTGACCAGGTAGTAGATGCCCCAATAGCAATTTTTGTGAGCTTTTCACCGCAGTGTGCTTTCCATACCGGTCTTATATGCGTAATTATACAGTTATATGCTCCAGTATTAGAAATGGTCAGATTTTGAACCCTTGTTGGTGAATGTGAATTGAAAATAACAGCATCTCTTGTTACAGCGCTGAAGAAACTGTTTAAAAAAGGCTGGTTTGACAAGTTGAAATCAACTGATTTTTCAGTAGAGTCAAGCATAATATAAGTTATATTAAATGTTACTCCATCTACAGAAGAGTCAAAATCAATTCTATTAGATATAGTGACACCGGCATTAAAGCTTACATTTGTTAGATCCAATACGGCATTAAGTGTTCCTGTGCCGGAGAAAACCTCTTGTCCGTCACATACAATACCTTCAATTAACTGAGAGCTGTCAGGATCAAGATTTATTTTTATTTTATCCAGCCATATTCCGGTTTCTGTATGAGTATTCTTAAGTACAATACCCTCAAGTGTTTTATCTCCGAAGCTGAGCTCTGCATCTGAAACACTTACATCTAAATAATCAGCCTGATTTATAAGGTTATTATCAATTGTAGCTGTTTTTTCAGAGCCATCAGCAAAGTATAAAGTAAATACATATCTTTTATAGTTCATATCGTCCACATCAAAAGTAAAAGTGATTTCATGCGTTTCATTTGCCGGAAGCGCATAAGGAGTGATGTTTAAAAATGTATCTGAATCAACATAGCCACTCCAGACACTTGTTGGGATTCCATTGCCACTGTCCGTAATAAATCTAAGCCTTTTAAACTGCATGGTTGTATCATCATAAAGCCATTTTATTTTGAAGCCTGTAACAAGAGCGTTTTGAGTAGGGCTGGTATTTACAATTAACGTATCCTGGATATGATGGCCATAATAGTGAAAATGGGTCGATGAATCATCAATGTAAATTATGCTTGACTGTGTACTGTTTGCAGCAGGGCTGAATTCAACGTGTTTTGAGGTACCGTCAGCAAAACGAAAGTAAATACTGAACTCCCTGCTGGTAATACTGCTGTTAAATCTTAAAGAAACATTTGTGCCGGTTGACTGAGCTGTAAGTACATAATCTACAATATCAAACAGAGTACCTGAAGGCTGCTCTCCGTCAGGACTTCCTGCGCCTCCTGAAAGCCAGCTGGATGCCTCTCCGGTTTGAATACGGTTTATAAGCTCACCGTTATCTGTTGTCCAGGTAATAATCATTTCAGATATTGTAATATCTCTTGTAGGGTGGTTGTTGGAAAGCTGTAAATCAATCAGACTGTTGTCTATTATAAATGTGTTGGCAGTAGATATCGAAATATACATGCTTGATGGCAGCTGATTATTTTTGTTCATGGTACGGCTGATATTTTTAACAACCGTATGTTTATTGTCATTATAAATACCAACAGAAGTTATTTTTATATTGTGGGTAGACTCTTCAGATAAGGTAACTGTATAGTAGCCGCCTTCATAAGCAGTATTATTATATAAAATACCTCCATCATCACTCCAGTCACTGTCTCCTGCTATATGGTTTTTGGCCAGAAACATTCCAAGATCAGCTAATTCTTTTGACCGGTCGCTTTTTTTCAGAAGTTCTACTCTTCCATGCTGGTTGATGGCAATAAATACAGCAATAGTAGTTACCCCGACAACAACAACTGCCAGAGTTGTGCTGGTAGCAATTGCAAAGCCTTTTTGTCTATAAAAACTGAATAGTAATGTATGAATTTTTTTAAGGATTTTTTTAAGCATAATAAAACAGTATAATATATTTTTATATATTTATATACTTTAAAATAATTTATATCTATATTTTTATATAAAATAATCTGGATATCTATTAATACAGGATGTAGGTTATTAACGTAATCTTAATCTATTATTATAACTAATTTATTATTATAGTTAAATTTATGCATAATAAAAAGCAGGGTGAAGGTAAATTAATAGACGTTAATGTACATCAGTACACATGCACTCAGTCACTTAAACGTACAATTCAATTTGTACCAGCTATAAAGCTGTAATGATTTTAATAAAGTTGAGATTTTGCAGCTGCCTTTTTATTAAAAAATAAAAATGATAATATTAATTAATAATTAGGAAATATAATATTAGTAGATTTTGTTTTGCTTAATGCTTAAGTAAAATATGGAGAAATGTAAATGTCAAAGAAGATTTTGCTGGTAGATGATGAGGAGACAATAACGGACTTAATGACTAAGAGACTGCAGAATATAGGATATGAAGTAGAGTCGGCCGCTAATGGCCCGGACGGTTTGAATATGGCAAGAAGTATTGAACCAGACTTGATTGTGCTTGATCTTATGTTGCCGGGTATAGATGGTTACAAAGTATGTCAGATGTTAAAATTTGATGAGTATTTTCGTGAAATACCAATTATATTGTTGAGTGCCAGGGACCAGGAGTCTGATAAGTTAATGGGCTTTAAAACAGGAGCCAATGCTTATTTGAGTAAAACATCGGTTAGCTGGTGGGAAGAACTGCAGGAAAAAATTAAAGAACTAATTTAATAAAAATAATATTATGCAGAATAACACAAATAATATAAACGCAAATTTTATAAGAATTAATTTATCAAGCTATCTTATCGATGAAAATCTGATAAAGAGTGTTTCAGGATCTATTGTTAAAAAATATAATTTCATGCCGGTTTTTAAGATCGGTGAAACACTGACCATTGCAACATCCGATCCGGATAACTTATTAATGTTAGATGAAATACGCGCCTCACTTGAGTGTGAAGTAGATGCTTTGTTTGCTGATAAAGTAGATATCCAGGATGCGATTAACCAGTATTATGGTATGCTGGACCTGATCGAAAATCAAATGATCGAGGCGGCTCAGAGGAAAGATATTCAAAAAGGAGTTATTGTTAAGGATATTTTTGATATTTCTTCTGATAACCTGTCCGATTCTTCAATAATAAACTTAGTTAATCTGATTGTGAACCAGGCTTTACTGAAAAGAGCTTCTGATATTCATATTGTGCCCATAGAAGAAGAGCTTCTTGTAAGGCTGCGTGTTGACGGTGAAATGACTGAAATGAAGCGTATGCCGAAGAATCTGTTGTATCCGATAATATCCAGAATTAAAGTAATGGGAGGTATGGATATTGCCGAAACCCGTTTACCACAGGATGGTCATATTAAAACTAAAGTTGAAGGTAAAGTAATTGAGTTGAGAGTATCTTCTCTGCCAACAATATCAGGCGAGAATGTGGTTATGCGGATCTTAAAAAAAGGAGATATTTTATTTGGCCTGGAGCAACTTGGCTTTGCCGGTAAATCCTTAAAGAGCTTTAAAGAAATTATATCAGTTCCCTATGGTATGATTTTAGTAACAGGTCCTACTGGATCAGGAAAGACAACAACCCTGTATGCAGCTTTAAACGAACTTAATCAGGAAACAAGTAATATTATAACTCTGGAAGATCCAGTTGAACATGAACTGGAAATGGTTCGCCAGGTTCAGGTTAACCCAAGAGCAGGCTTAACCTTTGCCAGTGGACTAAGATCTATTTTAAGACAGGACCCGGATATTATTATGGTTGGGGAAATTAGAGACCTGGAAACTATAGAGCTGGCTATTCGATCAGCACTTACAGGACACCTTGTCTTTAGTACACTTCATACTAATGATGCGCCAAGCTCATTGATTCGTATGGTTGATATGGGAGTAGAACCTTTTCTGGTATCATCAGCTGTGTTATGTATACTGGCACAGAGACTTGTAAAAAAGATTTGTCAAAGATGTAAAAAAGATTATAAACCAACTGAAGATGAAATAAGGCTGTTAGGGCTTGATCCGGACAAGGAATACTTTAAGGGCAAAGGCTGTAAGAACTGTAGACAGACTGGCTATAGTGGTCGAATCGGGATTTTTGAGCTCTTTATCCTGGATGAGGATGTAAAGTTAATGCTGCAAAAAAGACCATCTTCTGCTGAGCTTAGAGAAATGATACTTAATAAAGGTATGAAAGGTTTGAGAGAAGATGGGATTGAAAAAATAGAGGCTGGTATAACTACTCCTGAGGAAGTAATGAAAGCTGTTCAGTTTCTTGGGAGCTCATGAAGCAGTTTTTTTATAAAATAATAGATATTAATCAAGGTATAATTAAAGGGTCAGTTCTTGCTTCCGGCAGGGAGTCAGCTCTTCGACAGGTTGTAAAGCATAAAGATATAATAGTTATTTATATAAAAAGAAACTATTTATACCTGCCTTTAAATAGATTTACCGGTAAAAAGATAAATAAAAAGATAAAAATCAAGAAGGAAGAGTTAATAACCTTTACCAGACAGCTGCAAACACTCTTTACAGCTGGAATTCCTATATTAGATTGTGTTATAACTGCCCGATCTCTGGTTAAGGATAAGTCACTTAAACCTGTTTTAGATGATATAGTTGCGAATATTAAGACTGGAATGAGCTTGTCTCAGTCATTATCACTTTTCCCTAAAGTATTTGGTAATGACTATATATCTTTAATTAAGGTAGGAGAGGCGTCTGGTACACTGGATAAGATTCTGGAAGAGCTGTATATAATGCTGGAATGGGAAAAAGAGCTGCGTAAACGTTTCTGGAATGCAGTTAGATACCCTATGATTGTTATAGGTATTGGTTTTCTGGCTATGATAGGTATGTTTACGCTTGTTATTCCTAAGTTTGTCGGGATGTTTGGATCGTCCGGTGCTGAACTGCCTGTGGTTACTAAAATAATATTTTCGATTAATACTTTTCTTCAAATAAGCGGGTTACCGCTTTTAATTATCTTTTTTATGTTATTTATAGTAATTATAATTGCTTATAAAAAAACTCGTTTTAGAGAATTTGTCGATTCATTGTTCCTGCGTATTCCTATTCTGGGAGAGATCTTTAAAAAATTTATGGTTGCAAGGTTCTGCAAGGTTTTTGCTATTTTGTATAGTAATGGACTGGCGATTTTACCGGCACTTAAAATCAGTAAAAATTTATACAGTCACAGTACTTATCAGAAAGATATCTCTTATATGATAGATCAAATGGAAAGAGGTGTTTCTATGGCAGATGCTACTGGAAATACCCTGCTTTTTACTGGAGTAGTTAATCAGATGGCTGGTATAGGCCAGAAAAGTGGAGCCCTTGCTGTAATGTTTGAAAAAGTTAATGAGCTTTACTCTGAGGATATCAAGTATAATTTAACAAATCTGTTTACATATCTTGAGCCGTTATTTATTGTTATTATCGCAGGGTTAATTATGTCGTTAGCCCTTGGTATTTTAATGCCTATGTGGAATATGGTTGGCCAATTCTCACAAGGAGTATAATCTTTCTAAACTGGCCCACAATAGTGTTGATAAAGACCCGGCATATAAACGTCATATTATATATGTATTAGCATTAGGTTGACATTAATAGTTAATGTTGCTGCCGTCTAAAAT
>JAAEMD010000287.1 GCA_024225875.1 bacterium | reverse complement strand
CTATCTAAAATGAGCTTTTGGCCATGAAGATTTTCCAGTAAAAACAGATCCATTTCGTAACAAAAAACCAACCTAATATCTGTTTGGTCTTTTTCTCACTATTTTTTGCATCTTTTCGAGCTCTAACGAGATCACGCATAGCCTTATCTTCTGAGTTTTGAACGTGAATAGGGGTTAATTCGTTGGCTCTAAATAAGCGTGCCAGTGTTTCAGCATCGCGTCGATCGGTTTTTACCCTCTCTCCTGGTTTTCGAGGAGTCAGTGATGGCGCTATAACGATACAATCATAACCAATTTGCTTAAGGTTCCGATAAAGGCAATAACCACATGGGCCTGCTTCATATACAAATTTTAATTCATTTCCAGATGAAACTAATTTACGTATTAATTTATTAATTGCAGTCATAGTATTGGGTATTTTTCCATATGATCTTATTTCAGAGTTACTGCCTTCATCAGCTATTGCAACACTGATGGATTTTTTATGGACATCTAAACCGATATATTTTATCATTTTCATACCTGCCTTTCCTTTATATTTGGATATATTGATTTTAACATTTTCCAATATAACTTATATTTTGGGTAAGGCAGGTTTTATATGTCAACCATCATATCTCTAAATTGGTTATACAGAGTGTAGGAGCAGTT
>JAAEMD010000286.1 GCA_024225875.1 bacterium | reverse complement strand
GAAACAAATAAGGTGTATTTCTATCGGCGGTTTTAAATCTTGTCATTTTTTACCTCGCTGATTTATTTCTTCTTCCTTATATTTTATCATCTCTGCTTAAGAACGACAGACTCCTAGCCTGTTCTATTTTGTTATAATACTTTTTCCGATCATTTGCATAGTAATTATCTAAGTAATATATATGTTTTGAGTCAAATTCTTTCTGATACAGGATCCATTGAGCAAGCAGTCCAGCTGTACGGCCATTGCCGTCTGAAAAAGGATGAATATAGCTGGTACAAATTGAACTGTCCGTTTAAATGGCTGAGTGCAGTGTACTTGCGTACATAAACGAAGTCATTTAAAAACTTTAAGTGTCGGACATTTTACTTTGGAACAGCTATAGATACAAATTGATGATGAACAACAGCACTATCAATAATTGAATGCCTGCTTTCTTCGTTGTATAACCAGGAAATCAGCTCTTTTAGCATTAATTCTGTTTTTTCAACAGGTGGTGGTGTATAAACAATAATTCCTTTTTCATTTATGACATAATTTTGCTTTATTTTAAGTTTTCCAAGCCTGGAATCATTAATTAATTTATTACAAACCATTTTTTGCAAGTTTAGTATAGAAATAAAATCTATTGATTTTGATTGATTTGTTATTATCCAGCTCAAGGCTTTTAAATAATTTGTTATCTCTTGTTTTTGTGAGAATTCAGCATTTACAGGCCTGTTTTCCATAATTTTTATTACCTGGTTTAATGTAAGAGTATTTCCTTCAATTGTTGTAGACGCTTTGGTGGATTTGCTGATTTCTAATTTCTGTAAGTTAATACTCTTTAAATGCAAATACCATTTTGCCGAATATTTTGAAGTCTCCTCCATCAGCTTTCAGATTAAAAGCATTTTCAATTATCTCTGGCTCATTTGGTATGAACTGGCAAAAAATATCGTCACCTGCCTTAAACTCCCTGTATTTTCTAATCATAACCCTGCCTTCTACTTTAATCATCACATAATCATCAGGCTTTATATCTCCTTCTAAAGGATCAAAAACAAGAATATCTCTCTGCTTGAATTCCATTTTTAACTCTTCTGGTTCATTAAAATATACAGCATAAAAATGCTTCTGAATCTTTGAACTTGCCATCGGAAAATGACCTGTTGGCTCTGCATCAATAAAAGGGGTCGGTCTATTTTCAGGATAATTATGTATTGGGATGTAATGAGACGAATAGGTAATAAATTCGGATATATTTAACCGATCAAGATACTCCTTTTCATAGTGATGAGATCGTTCGTATGCTGCATATGCTGTAAGCACACTTTTAGCAGTTGAATCTAAATGCAAAAGCAAAGCTATTTTGTCTACGATATCCAGCTTTGGTGGTAGAAGCTGACCTTTCTCCATTTTGCCCAGGTTACCTCTATCTATACCCAGCTGCTTACTCAACCAGGTAATTGTTTTGTTGTAACCTTCTCTATGTTTAGCCAACAACTTCCCAAATCTTTTCATCGTAATTACTATACCAGCAAATCCATTCTTTAAAAAGCATTGACAAAACGAGTAACGATGATACACTATACAAAACTCTGCGCCGATCAAAGCAGAGAAGCAAAAATATATATGAAATATATCCAGACACTGTTACCATAACAGTACTTATTTAGCACCATAAAGTTTTTCATATTTTTTTTGCAGCTATGCGGGTAACAAAAATACCCGAAAAGAAGAGACTGACTCAAGAAAATATTAATAACGAAACATGACTACATACAGCTGATACAAATTGAAATGTCCGTTTAAATGTCTGAGTACAGTGTACAGACGTACATAAACGAAGTCATTTGAAAACTTTAAGTGTCGGACATTTTACTTTGGAACAGCTATATTTCTGGTTAAACATTTAGCAGTGATCTATTAAGAAATTTTAAAAAACAAGTCAAAAGAAATATAAATTCAGGGGAACAGAATGAAAAAAAGAAACAAGAACAGAAAAAATATACTTAACAGGATTAATACACTGGATAAAAAAGTAAACAGGCAAATTTCATTGCCACTGTTAAGCTGGAAAGGGAAATACTGTACGATAAACTTTTATGCTGTCTGGTTTAAGAACAGGTCAAAATTGTTTAAAAAAGAGGTTTTTGTTATTGACCTGGTTAAAACAAAAATTGAGTATGAATTAATAAAAAATTAGAAAGATTCTGAATCTCGAAACAACACTATCAAGGTAGTTTTAAGTCATATTCCTTAAAAGAAGGAGCAGGCATTTTTTTTAGCTAATTTCAAGACAAAACCCCTTTTTTTCTATCAAGAAAACATAATTTACTGTATTATAAACAGCAGGGAGAAGTGTATCTATTTACAGGAAACAATGTTTAAGGAAGAATTTTTTGAGAGAATACAATGCAAATATCAATATCAAAGAACAAGACAGTTCTTCCATTAACGATAATGATAACACCTCAGCTATAATAGAATCAATAAGCTCTCCATCTGCTGCTTCCGAACCTAAAGTAGTTTTGAAAGCTGAAGATATAGCTTTTAAAGTCAGAAAAAAAGTTTCAGATCAAAACACAGAGACTAAACAAAAAAACATTAGCTTTATTCATGCCCAAAAGCAGGAATTTGCAATTTCAAAGGCGGGTCTTGACAGCACTCCTATCACAAAAGCTGAAGACATAGCCTTCAACACCAGAATAAACCGCCCCAGCAAACCTCTTTGCACAAATAACGCTATAAAAAAAACCTCTTTTTTCAATGGATTTGAATTTCATTATAATATTAAGCATAATATAAAACCAAAAACAGCGCCCATATTGTTTTTGGGCGGGGCTTTTCAAAACATGATTTCCTGGAAAAAATACAAAGATAGTTTTTCGAAACTGGCCTCTATCATATTAGTTGACTTACCCGGAACAGGCGAGGCCTGCATACTGCCTCATAATTATACATTGGAATTCTTAGCCTCCTCACTTGAAGATTTTCTATTAAATGCTATTCGTATAAGAAAAATAAATATATTAGCCGTTTCATACGGCACTTCCGTAGCATATTTATTTGCAAAAAAAAACCCAAATAACATTGGTAGTTTAGCACTTGCTGGAACAATGAAAAAAATTCCAGAAGAACACAAGGATATAATGCATCATTCAATAAAAATATTAAAAAAAAAAAAAATCAATGAGTTTGCAGATGTAATGGTCAATGCTTTGATAAGCAAAGAAAAGTACGTCCATAAAAAAAAATTTGCAACAAGAGTTTTGCGAGCATCAATTTTAAAGATGTCCGACAAGGAAAAAATTATGTACATAGAGAATACTATGCGCCTGATTCAGCATAAACCAATTTATTTTTCAGCGCCATCCAGCATCAAAACCATAGTGTTTACTGGGGAGCATGATCCCTTTACAAAGCCAAAGTACTGCAAAGAAATATCAAAAGAGTTCAACAATGGAGTTTTCACAACAATAAAAAACGCTGACCACCTGTTTCCATTAGAGCAATAAAATGTCCTTGTTAACTTACTGGAAAGTTTTATAATGAATAAACTATTACAGAGTGAATCTTTAAATGAAATCGAAATATTTTAATGCTTAAAAAAATAGATCTTTAAAAAAATGATTGAAATATATTTTAACCTCATAAACCCAGCTTCTATTGCAGCCCTGATAGTTATAGCCACATATTGTTATGTTAACAGAAAAAACAATCCCGCAATTATCTCTTTAATGATTTTATGTGTTGTTTTTATTATCTGGCAAATTGATCTATTTGGCTTGCGTGCTATGAAAAATGTTAATGCCATTTATAAATGGCGCCGATTACCAAGAATAGCAACTATGCTGTTAGCACCTTTTTATTTGAGTTTTGTATATAGTTTTATGAGAAAGAAAAAAGATTTATTAATAATCTTATGCTTTGTGATCGGAGGACTGTTTGCCTGCTTTAGATTTGTCTTTTTTACTTTCGATAAATATAAATGGAACACTTATTATTGGGTGCAATTAAAGGATTTCCCAACAATAGCGTGGTTCTTTTTTACATTTACCATATTTTTTTATGCGTTGTTTTTATTGTATAAATTTTATATCAGCTCAACCTCATATAAAGATACTCAGCAGGCAAAATATTTATTGATTGCATTAGGTGGGTTTGTTTTTTTTAACTTAGACTTTCTGAGGATAATATTTAGAATCGACACTTATTTCATTGGCAACATGGCAACAATTTTATTTACCTTTGTCACCGCATATGCAATCACAAAAAGTAATTTACTAGATATAACTATTATAATCACAAAAGGTAATTTACTGAATATAACTATTATAATTACCAGCGCGGGATCCTATGCACTTATATTTCTAGCCTTTATTTTAAGTTTTAGCATTGCATATTTCTACAGTCCCTATCCGCTTGCCTCTATTTTGACACTTGGATTTATATGGCTATTATTTGGCGAAAAGCTCAGATCAAAACTCCAAACAAAAGCAGAACAAAAATGGATCACTGATTGGTACGATCCTGTTAAATTTTCCCAAAATATATCTGGTATATTGGCTCCAATACTTGACAGAAGGCAGTTGTGCATCAGCATTGCAAACGAGATCAAAAAAACCATGCAGTTAACTGAGGTACATATATTTACAGCGAGCAAAGATATTGTATCTGGATTACATCATTATAGATTACTGGGGGGAGCATTATTGAATGTTGATCGTTTTGATGCAGATAATATTTTTGTTGAGTTTATATCAAACCAAACAAGCCCGATAATTATTGGTGAATTAGAAAAAAAACAAAAAAACAAATTTATAGACATGGGGATTTCCTCAAAATCTGTTTGCTTACCAATATATTCAAACAAAATGCTTGAAGGTTTTTTAATTTGCGATCAGAAAATAACAGAGTCTCCTTATAATAAAAATGATATCTCTATTTTTTCAAATATAATTAATCAAACACACATAGCTGTTGATCGAATAGAAAAGCACGAACGGTTACAAATTGAACACATGAAGAGCATGGAGATCGCAGAAGAAGCTACATCCCACAAAAACTTTGTTGATATGTCAAAACAAATAGCTCACGAAATAAATAATCCAATGTGTGTGATCAGGATGGGTGCTAAACATCTAATCAGATATTTAAAAGATCAGACTATTGAAAAAAAAGATTTGATTATGACTATCATAGATCAGATTCTTGATGAGGCTGAATTAACCAGAAAAACAGCAGAAGCCATAATGCAGCTTCAGTTTACTGAAAGTAAGCATAAAGTTCCTCTCAGCATTAATACAATCCTGGATGATGTATCTAAAATGCCTGCTCCTCCGGGAATCTTTCTTGATAAAAAAGAGCTGGGCAAAAATCTTCCGAATATAAATGCTGACAAGTACAGGCTAAATCGAGTTTTCGTAAACCTGATAAATAATGGCTATGATGCCATTAAAATGAAAAAAAATGGCGGCGGAGAGCTAATAATAAAAAGCTACCTTGATAAATACGAAGACCCTAAAGAAAACATATACTTTGACGCTGTCAGAATAGATGTTATTGATAATGGAATAGGAATGACAAACGAGCAGTTGTTAAGAGTCTTTGACCCTTATTACACAACAAAGGCTGACGGACATGGCATTGGCATGATTACCGTAAGAGATATCATATTTGATCACGGCGGCCGTGTTCTTTTGCAGTCAAAGCAAAATACAGGAACTACTGTTAGTGTTTTTCTTCCTTATCTTAACCCAAAGGATTCTCAAACATAGCATTTGAAGCTAACCAGTACAGCACAGGATCTTCTTCGCTCATTGTTTTACATATATCGCAAGGCAGCGCATCTTCTTCGCCGAATCCCTTCAGAATCATTCCAGG
>JAAEMD010000285.1 GCA_024225875.1 bacterium | reverse complement strand
AACTGGTAAGAATGTAAAAGCTTATGTTTCAAATTAAATTTGATTAAGGAAAGATGTATATGAGAAAAGTGATAAACTTATTTTTAATAATGATTTTGGTGCTTGTATCATGCGGTGAAAACCCAAAAGATAAGAGTAAAACAAAACAACCTGTTGAAAGAAAATACAAAGAGAAAATTTCAAATTCAATTGGAATGGATCTGGTTTATATAAAACCCGGAACTTTTTTAATGGGTCCGGATTATAAAATGGATTATATAATGCGTGAAGATGAACATCCTCATAAAGTAACCCTGACAAAAGGTTTCTACATGCAGACAACAGAAACTACTGTTGGTCAGTGGAGGAAATTTATAAAAGAAACAGGATATAAAACCCATGCAGAGCAGGTTGGTTTTGGCTGGTACTTATCAGGGCGTTTTGACTATAAAAAGTACAATGAAGATCTGGAGTTAAAGAAAAAATTCTGGAATCATGTTAATAAAGATGAATATCCAGTAACTATGATTACTTGGGTAGATTGTAAGGTTTTTCTTAAGTGGTTAAGCAGCAAAGAAAATGAATCATACAGATTGCCCACTGAAGCCGAATGGGAATATGCCTGTCGAGCAAATCTTAAATCTCATTACCCCCATGGAAATCTTTCTCAAAACTGGGAAGAAAACTATAAAAGAGATATCATTAATCCTGAATTGGATAAATATGCCTGGTACAGCTTGAACTCAGAAGAAAAAACTCACCCCGTGGCCTTGAAGAAGCCAAACATATGGGGACTGTATGATATGGTTGGTAACGTAAGTGAGTATTGCCAGGACACTTTTACCAGGCGTTATCCCAATAAACATGTAACGGACCCTCTTTTTTACAGGAAATGGACAACGATTTTAACAAATAATAAAAATAAAGTAACAAGAGGTGGATCATGGTATGAACCAGAACAAATTGTTACATCTTCTTCAAGGGATGGTCGTTTACTGTATAATTGTGAAAATACTACAGGATTTAGAGTGGTAAAAAACACCTCTCAGGCAGATTACAAAAAATAAGAAAGGTATTATAAATGAGATTTTTTTTATATTCGATTATAATTTTATTTTT
>JAAEMD010000284.1 GCA_024225875.1 bacterium | reverse complement strand
TTTATAACAGATAAAAAATTATTTTTACCTAAATGCTTCACTATAAAAGTTCTATCAAAAAACACATGCAGTATTCCTGCAAAAGTTAGTCCAATAAAAAGATACGGTGCCATCTGAATTAATACCTGGCCTATTTCTTTCAGGATTGCTGTTAACATATTTCAGCTCCTTAAAAACTTAATTATATTTTTCTCAAAAATATTCAGCGGTTCAATATTTTTTACAACTTTCATATGCATAATAGATCCTTCCCAGGCATTAACAATAAAACTGGCAGCTTCATTAATATTTACATCCGAAGAGATTTCCTTATTCTTCAGGGCACCTGAAAGGCAATACTCAAATTTTTTCTTTATACTTTCAAAACATTCCTGCAGCTTTGTTCTGAAATTTTCGTTTATATCAGACATTTCCTGAGCAAAATTACCCAATCCACAACCACCTTCACAATGATTTTTTTCTATTTGAACAATCATTCCACGAAAACACAGCTCAATTTTATTCAAAAAATTATCATCATCATTTAATAAATACTCATCTATTACAGAGTTAAAACATTCATAGTAATATTCAATCAAATGGAGACCCAGATCTTCCTTACTTTTAAAATAATAATAAAATGAACCTTTAGGAATGGATGCAGCATCCAGTATCTCCTGTATACCAGTATTATTAAAGCCATTTTTCCTGACTATTTTGGAAGCAGCATTAAGTATTATGCTTTTTCTATTTTCTTTACTCATAGTCAATATATAATAGACCGGTCGTCTTGTTTTGTCAATTTTTATCAGTTATAATAAATTTAAACTACTCAAAAATGTGGTATATGATCAGGGTATTTTGTAAAAGTCAGATTTTATGGAGGTACGGTTATGAAAAAAATAGTCATGATAGATCAGGAGAAGTGTACAGGATGTGGTAATTGTGTATCAATCTGCCCGCAAAACATTTTATACATTGATTCTGATAGTAATACCTGTAAAGTTACAGATGAATATAAGTGCGACAGGTTGTCAGGCTGCGTATCAGTCTGCCCTGTAGATGCAGTTAAAATTAATGTTTAGTGATGAATTTCTTCTGCCAGGATATGCTTAATTTCTTCCTCACATTCTCCGCAAACAGTTCCACATTTAGTCTTTTCCTGTAATTCATAATAGGTTGAAGCTCCCTCTTTTATTGCTTCTTTAAGATCTGCATCTGTTATATGAAGGCACTTGCAAACTACCTTAGCCTCTTTATTTTTTACTTTATTCGCCATCCCATTTCTTGAATAATAATTATCAATGGATTCTCTTAAGGCCTTATCCCCCAGAACAGAACAGTGAATTTTATTATCCGGCAGACCACCCAGGCTTTTTGTTATATCTCCAGGGATAATTTTATAAGCATCTTC
>JAAEMD010000283.1 GCA_024225875.1 bacterium | reverse complement strand
TCGGAGGCGTGTTGGGGTATACCTATGGTGAAAAGCTTGATGCGGCTTTTGAGTCAGGGCTTATAAAACTCGAACGAATTAATAAGGAAGGAGCAAATTTCAGCAAGCTTATCGCAGGCAGGGTTGACCTGGTTATTGCAAGCTTGGAGATTGGACAGGAATTTTTAAAAAATAATATGACCCCGGAAGAGGCTGCGCTGCTTACCTATCACCAAAAGCCTGCCCGCATCAGTGGTTATCACCTGCTTCTCACCAAGGCACTTGAGGGGAATAAAGCCTTGATGGATAAATTTGATGAAGGGCTCAAAAAAATCAAGGCAGATGGTCTCTTTGATAAAATTAATGCAGATATGAAAGCCGGCAAATATAAACCCTAATATAATAAACATCTGTAATGCGTGCTTTATTATCCCAAAATGGATGGTAGGTACTATATCATCAAAGGCATCCTCACAATAAGGAGGATGCCTTTGATCTATATATCCGGGTTCAGATTTATCCATCCATATCTTCAGGCGGTTCCATATCCATTCCATTAGTTTTAATGCTTCTTCTATCTCCGGCCAGGTGACGTCGCTGTTTGTCTTTATTTTTTCTAATTTGCAATTTAACTTTATCTGAAATTGCATCAATGGCCGAATACATATTATTTTCAGATTCTTCTTTGGAATGAATTTTTATTTTGTCACAAATTAGATTTACTTCAGCAATACAGCGTAATTTTTCTTCTGATAAGACAATATGAGCATCAGCCGGATAATCAAGCATCTTGTCTAACCTGTCGAATTTTTCATGGATATGGGATTTTAAGGCTTCGGATGAATTGATGTTCTTGAACGTAATTGATATCTGCATAGGAACCTCCAGAAAAAAGATGAATAGCTAAAATTTACCGTAACATATCCTTAAATTCATATCAATGGAGTCGTCATATAGGGTAAACGCATGTAACACTGGCATGAATTTTAAAGGAAGATTTCACTCATGTTGGAGAAAAGAAGGGCTGCTATACAGCATTATTGGCAGAATCTTTTTTGCCGACCATATCCTCTAAAGTAACTTTCTTAGCCGATCTTATATTCCAGGAAGATACGGCATGAGATATTTTTTTAAAGTAAGCTGTCTTTGCAAAGCAATTATCGCATTGCACCCAATAACTATAGGATAAATATAGTAGTTCCGCCTGTGATTTGCAGAACGGACATTTTTTTAATTTATTCATAAATTCTCCCAATGAATTGATATTCTCGCCTGTCTTCTTTATACTTTTTACAAAGAAAATCAACCCTTGAAATCATTTTTTATTTAATATCTGCAAATCACATATTTTGCTCACAGTTGTGAGGAGAAATTGTGTCTTTTTAAAATATCTTTAAAAGTACCGTCGTCTATTATTATTTTCAATCCATGATTAAAATCGTTGATTATCTTTTGAGCATTCTTTGTTTTTTTTGAGATTACAAGGTGCTGGTCCTTTATTTCAATCGGCGGTTCTAAAAAAACGAATTTGTCACTTTGATCTGCATGTTTTTTATTAAGGAGATATTCTGCCTGTATTTTGTCAATAAGTGCTAAATCAATTTTTCCTTGAACCAGTTTTTCCATGAGTACCTCGTCAGTATAACTTTTATTATTTCTTAAGTTGGCTTCTAAAAACTCTTTAGGATAGGCATATCCCAATACAGAACCGATTCGATATCGTTTTAAATCCTGAAAAGTTTTGAAAATGATTTTTTTATCTTTTTGTTTATAAAAGCCTATTATATTCGGAATAGG
>JAAEMD010000282.1 GCA_024225875.1 bacterium | reverse complement strand
TTTAATGTTTTCTGCTAATTGCATCATCAATTCTAATTCTTTATCATCATTGGCTACACCAATATACCTGACTGTCTTTTGAATTATTTTCTCACCTTTACGAATTGAAGCTACAATCTGGATTGTCTTTCTTGGTGAATTCTTTGATTTTTTTATTCTGATGAACATAGATTTATTATATCAAAATTCTGCACTTGTTTCCAGTACTAATTATTACTACGCACTACATTTTGGCTTTTTGGTTCCTTGGGCTTATTTTGTGGTTTTTTAGCGGTTACACCGACGAAGTCGGGAAAATGATCTTTTTTAGTTTAGCTCTTTACGTTTAATAAAGCACGGGATCTAATTTTCATTAAGTATATTTTCATGCTCATCCCTAAGTATCTTTTTATGCTCATCAATAATTAATTCATGAAGTTTATTTTCACGCTCGTCGAATTTTTTTTGTGCTTGCTTCATCATTTCTTCGCACTTATTTAAGATAATGTTCTTATCTTTAGTATTGATTTTATTTTGTATAGAATTATAATCTTTTATGGTTTGATTCTTTATTTTGCGCCGGAACCTGATAATTGTTTGACAACTACTCATCTGATTAACTATGGGCTTAATTTGTTCATATGAATCATTATCTAAAGGGCTGGTAATATTTTGTTTGGCAAAGCTTTCGTTTATAGTATCTAAATCAGGTCTCTTTTCACTATTCGTTATCATACAATTAGCCAGAACGATATCCAGTTTTCTTATTCCTTTATACTTAATGGATTTATTCAAAAATTCATCTTCAACCAGGGTGTTCAGAAAATGAAATAAGGCTAATGAAGGGTGCATGTTTGCCCAGGAAGTGTTATTATACAGGGCGCCTATTAGATATTCTCCTGTTCTAGCAGTTGCTGCAGTAACAGCGGTAGAAAAAATATCTGACTTCTCAGAAATGACTTTAGAAGCTTTATTAACGTAGTTACCTAATTCATTCTCTATGTAGCTGCCGAAGTCATTTTTGATATCATATTTCATGGCCATTTCAGGAGACATAAAGGGATCTGATCCACAGCACTCTCCCTGTTGATATTCATTACTTAATATAACATCACTAAATACAGTATTAAGATTTAATTTATGATTTTCGTTAACAAAAACTGAGCCAAAATCTATTATTTTGAAGTGACCTTGATTCTCTACTATATTCTCGAGTTTAATATCTCTATGTAATACTCTTGCAGAATGGAGTTGTTTCAACCCTGCCCCTAAATCTCTACACAGCCTGTTAACCTCTGTAATGTCCATACCTCTTATATCAATCCTGTTTCGTTTTTCATCTTTATCTATCTCATCATAAGGGTTTACTACGTCATTTAAAGTTTGGCCATCTCCCACAAAAGGCATCATAATACCGATATTTAAAGTGTTTTTATCAGATTTAATACTGAAATATTCTTCTGTTGGAATTGTATATTTCCAGTTACTATCTGGATTGAGCTGTAATTGATTATTGATATGTGAACCAGCCATGAGTTCTCTTGTGATTTTATGGCATATATGTTTAGGATCGGCATTCTTTATCGGGGAGTTTTTAATAAGCACACTCATGATTTTTATTGCTTTGGGTGTATTATCGTCGTTCAATATCTTTACAACCCTGCTGGTTGAGCTGAGCCCTGTTGATGGATCATTATTACTTAATCCATGCAGCTTATAATTCTTACCATCCATTTCAATGAACATACCTTCATTGTTTATATCACATTCGTTGTCTTGTAATTCATCAAAGATGTTTTTACTGTTTGATTTTTGGCCATAAAAACATTTGTATGGTTTGAATTTTGATAATATTTTAATATCTATTTTGCCCATTTTTTTAGTTTTATTGGGGCTTGTATTTCCTTTTTGCCAGCTGAATCTGTTATCTATATTCAGTTGATATTTATACTCTTCTTCAATCTTTTCTTCGAAACTTTCTTTGACATTTTTTTCAAGTTGTAAACTTATGCTTGGTTCCTCGTTATTTATTGTAGAACTGACGTGCTTGTATTTATGATCATCATTTACTTTAGAACTATTAATTGATGTTGTTGTATTTTTAAGGGTGTCGGAACTATTATTTTTATTGTTGTTGTTTTGAGTGGTGCTTTTTTTGGATTTCCACCAGGGGTTCCTGTTTTGTTTTGCTGTAGTGTTATTACTGGAAGTAGTACGATTGTTTTTAAACAGACTACCTATTCCCTGTAAGCAGTTATTCATGATTAACAACTCCTTTTTTATAAATAATAATTTCTATCTATAGCTGTTCCAAAGTAAAATGTCCGACACTGACGTTTTCAAATGACTTCGTTTATGTGCGGCCAGTACACTGCACTCAGCCATTTAAAAGGACAGTTCAATTTGTACCAGCTATAATAGTCGGATAGCTGGTTTGAAAAACTTCAATGAAGTTTATATTGATCTGAAATACAGGGGGTGTCAAGATCTTTTTTGATAAATAGAAAGGGCAGCTATTAAATTGACCAGAAAATTCACAGAAGATCTGTGCCTGGACAGTTCAATTTGTACCAGCTATAACAATGATATGAATCTTAAATCCAAAAAACCAGCCCATCGTATTATGGCCTCGTGCTGCCAGGTCTTTAAAAACTTTATTGCGATTGATAAGTTTGTTTTTACAAACAGCTAAAGCTGTTGATTTCACTTGTACTTAATTCTGATGATCGGTTTCTTTTACGCCCATCTTTGATCAGTTGACTTCTAAATTCAGGTTCAAATTCCTTATGAAAATCATCAACCTTGCAAAATATTTCTTTTACGTCGATCATGTTATTTCTTGTGCCTGTTATCCGAATCTCAGGTTAAGTAGAACAATAATAAAACTATTGCAACTTAAGTTCTCTAATCAAAAATGAAGGAGAGGATTGATGAATAAAATTGTGTCATTAAGATTTAAAGATACAGCCATAACAAAACATGTGAAGAAAAAAGAAGATAAGCTTTTTATTGTAAACAAAGGCGCATTGAAGTGTTTTGATAAAAAAAAATTTATTAACAAAATATTTTTTGAGAAAGCTTACACAGGATATCTGCCGAATGATATAAAAGAAGCTATACTGGAATTTTTTGTAGATGATTTTAGTGGACTCTTAAATATTTTTCTGGAGGAATGGTGTAATGAAGTTAATAAACTTACAGGTACCGGTAACAGTCAGTACAGTCTAGTAAAGGCTGAATTTCATATTAAAAAACAAGATGAAAAGCCCTCCCTTTCTTTCCTGCTATCTGTTATAGCTCTGAAAAATAACACTACTTATACTCAATTTCTGCGACAGTTGAAGACTTTAAGCCCCAATATCTCATATGTCTCATATGGGTCTGCGCCTGATAATAATTATGAGTCAGCCCTGTTTTTCGGACATAATAATGGTTTAGCTCATAATATTAATGATAAAAATTATACGAGTATTATGTTTTGCATGGAAATGTGTATACATGTCAATAAAGCTGTTTGTGACAACACTTTTCCATCTGATTTAAACGTAAAATATCTTAATATGTTTAAAAAAACTAAAGATGTTTTCGATGCGCTTGGTTTTCCAGAGCTATTTGCAAATCTTATGTTTTATAAACCACTTTATTACCAGAATAAGCTGCCAGAATCCTATACTCCTGATATGAAACTATATTATTGTGATATAGAAAAATGTAATAAAATAACACAAGAATTGCTTGAAGATATAAATAAAGACATTAAAGAACAGTATGGTTTTATATGTTCTGATCTGGATATTGATTATGTTGACAGGAACAGTAATCTTGCAGATATAGATGATAAAGACATATCTAATGGTGAATATTATATTAAGTTAAATTTTCAATCAATAGACAATAACGGCAAGTTTATTATAGGTAGCCGATATAATTATGACCGGTTATGTAGTTATGGCTCTCAAGAGCAGGGGACTGACTTAAAGAATTACGTTAGTATGGACGCACAAGAATTTTTAGAAATGATTATTTACTATAGAAAAATTGAATATGCACATATCAGAAATGATATTATTATAAATAATTTTGTACTAAAACCACGCACTGAATCTATTGTATTGGAAGATAATAAAACTAAATGTTGTGTTATACAGTAAATATTTTATAGCTGTTCCAAAATAAAATGTCCGATACTGACGTTTTCAAATGACTTCGTTTATGTACTCAAGTACATTTGATGTTGAAAAACATTCAATGGAAGAATAATAATACCTGGTGGTTCGCAATGAAGCCGCTTAGTATGTTGAATTCTGTAAAATAATGTATACAGCCTACGACTTTTCCAGGTTTTGAATTTCTTTAATCTGATCGCGAATTACAGCTGCCAGCTCAAACTCCAGGTTTTTAGAAGCTGTATTCATATCTTTGGTGAGTTTTGCAATAAAAGAAGGCAGCTTATCAGGCGAGACTCTATTCTTTTCTTTTTCAATTCTTAAGACCTTCTCCCTGTCTTCCTGCCGGATATCTACTATTTTTTTGGTTATTGTTCTGGGAGTAATGTTGTGTTTTTTGTTATAGGCGATCTGAATTTTTCTTCGTCTGTTAGTTTCTGTAACTGCTCTTTCAATTGATTTGGTTACAGAATCTGCATATAGTATAACTTTCCCATTGATATTTCTTGCTGCACGGCCTATAGTCTGGATCAGGGACCGCTCATTTCTCAGGAAACCTTCTTTATCTGCGTCCATTATAGCCACTAATGAAACTTCAGGCAGGTCAAGGCCTTCTCTTAACAGGTTTACACCAACCAGAACATCAAATTTACCAGTTCTTAAATGATGCAGAATATCTATTCGGTCAAGAGCACGTATCTCTGAGTGCAGATAGGTTGCCTTTATATCCTTTTCATCAAGGTAGTTACATAGTTCTTCAGCCAGTTTTTTAGTTATAGTTGTTATAAGTGTTCGTTCTTTTAGATCTACCCTTTTTGAGACTTCAGATAACAGGTCGTCTATCTGATTTTTTGTTGATTTTATTACAACCTCAGGGTCAATCAGTCCTGTTGGACGAATGAGCTGTTCTACTATATTATAGTTTTTATCGTCAATTTTTGATTTTTCGACTTCATAAGGTCCCGGTGTAGCTGAAACATAGATGATTTGTTTACAGCTGCTTTCAAATTCATCAAATTTTAAAGGCCTGTTATCTATAGCAGAAGGTAATCGAAAACCATGCTCGATAAGCATTTTTTTTCTGGAATAATCACCTGCATGCATACCCCTTATCTGGGGGATAGTTGCATGCGATTCGTCAATAATAGTAAGGTAATCATCAGGAAAGAAATCCAGCAGTACTCCAGGCGCTTCACCAGGTAGACGGTTTGAAAGGACTCTGGAATAGTTTTCAATACCTTTGCAGTACCCTATTTCCCGGATCATTTCCATATCATATCCGGTCCTTTGTTCAATTCTTTTTGCTTCTACTATCTTTCCGTTCCTGTTAAGAGTTTTTAAATGTTCGTTTAACTCTTCTTGAATTTCTTTTATAGCTCTGTCATTATTTTCATTAATCAAATAGTGAGTTGCCGGGAATATGAATATCCGGTCTATTTCTTCCAGGGTTGTATTTGTTACAGGGTGGATAAACTTGATCTGTTCCAGCTCGTCACCAAAGAATTCTAGCCTGACAATATTTTCTTCCCAGGATGGAAAAATGTCTATGGTATCTCCTTTTATACGGTAGCGGTTTCTCAGTAGTTCAAAATCATTTCTTTCATAGCGTATGCGTTCAAACTCCATAAGTAGTTTATGGCGGTTTATAATAGAACCTGTATTTAATTTTAATATTCCTTTTGCATAGTCTTCAGGAGTTCCCAGACCATAGATACATGAAACAGAGGCTACAATAATAACATCTCTTCTGGTTAACAGTGATCGAGTTGCGCTATGGCGTAAACGTTCTATTTCGTCATTAATATCAGCCTCTTTTTCTATATATACATCACGTGACGGTATATAGGCTTCCGGCTGATAGTAATCATAATATGAAACAAAGTATTCGACAGCATTATCAGGGAAGAGCTCTCTGAATTCACTACAGAGCTGTGCAGCCAGAGTTTTATTGTGAGCTATAACAAGGGCTGGTTTATTTACATTAGCAATTACGTTTGCAATTGTAAAAGTTTTGCCTGAACCAGTAACACCAAGAAGGATTTGATGTTTTTTGTTTTGCGTTATACCAGTGTTAAGAGCCGCAATAGCTGCTGGCTGATCACCTTTAGGACTGTATTCGGATATAAGTTTAAAAGAGTCTTTATTCATAATTAATATTTTATATTATAACTATAGCTGTTCCAAAATAAAATATCCGACACTT
>JAAEMD010000281.1 GCA_024225875.1 bacterium | reverse complement strand
TGATTCAGACTCTGATCAACAACGCTTTTAATGGTATCTTTATTATTATATACTATACTGGTATTACCAACCAGACAGCGTCTTTCATTTTTATGTTCCTTTCCTCTTTCGGCGTCTTTCAGTATTTCTGCCTGGTATGAGAAGATCCCACATAAGTCCGGTATGGCCGAGTTTATGCAGGAATCTGACACTGTTTTCAAGGGCATTCGGCGGGAAAACACAATGTCTGTGGGGTTTAAAGCTTTCTTCTAAAAAATTTGAAAGCCAGTTTTTATCTAATCCCGGCTCAATATAATAAACAGGTTCAAGTAAATCATCATCTTTTTTAATAATTTTTTTTTGAATGGCTATCTTATATAACCCTGTATTGGGGAGAATCCTTATACCCTGAAAAATAAATGAAACTGTTTTTTTTAAATTTATTATATTATTTATTCCTGTTTCAACAGTCTTTTTATTTTCACGAGGACCGCCAAACATAAAGAAATTTGCTGTTGCAATATTTTTATCAGTAAAATTTTTGTTGCATTCAATAATATCCGCAAACCTGAAAGATTTGCCAAGACCTGCCAGGGCCTCGTCTGAAGCTCCGTCAGAGCCGATCTCAACTCCCCTGACCCCGGTTTTAAGCATAAGATCAATTACAGACTCAGACATTTTTTCAGGCTTGATATAAGCTGTCCAAGGTACTGATACATTTTGTTTTACCATTTCTTTGAGCAGTTCGGTATAATAGCCATGTTTGTCATTAAATACAGAATCGGTGAAAAATATCATTTTAGCTTTACATTCTTTTACAAGAAACCTGATATCATCAATTGTGTCTTTGATATCCCGTTTTCTGAAGACTCTTCCTTCAAGATAGGGGTATGAGCAATAAACACATTTATGTATGCACCCGCGTTTTGTCTGAACATTTGCAACAGAACCGCTTTGAAGGTAATAATTCATTATCTCTTTATCATAAAAAGCTCTTGGTATCTGTTTTTCTTCAAGTTTTGATTCAGCTTTAAGAATAGCGCCGGAAGGGTTTTTACCGTCTTGAATTTTTTGGGCAAGTTCTACCATTAAGTCTTCACCTTCACCGACAATACCATAATCTGCTCCGGTTTCTTCAATCAGTTTTTCAGGCAGAATGGAAAAAGCAGTTCCCCCGAGAACAATAACAGCATTGCTTACAGATTTGATTTCTTTAACAATTGATTTTACAACACCTGTATATTTTTCTTCGGAAAGCGAATTTACATTATCAATATTTCTTATTGAAATGCCAATTAATTGAGGAGT
>JAAEMD010000280.1 GCA_024225875.1 bacterium | reverse complement strand
TTGGGCTTGTAACCCTTTTTTGTCATTTCTTCTTTAAACTCTTTGATAGTTGGATAGCGAGATAGAGGCGATACATGTACACCTCCTTGAAAATCTACCCATAGAAGATGACTTGAAACAGTATCATCTAAAGGTCTAAATAACTCTGCTAATTCAGATGCGGTTGGATTATTCTTGAGATCCACCTTTTTCATTTCATGTATAGCTTTTTCAGTCTTTTCAGCTTCGAGAGTATTAAAATAGCCGATATCTTCAAGTTGTTTTTTATGATATTCGATTTTCTGTTCGTAGTACTGTATTTTTTCAAGATGATATTTCGTATTGTTTTTTGAGTATTGTCTTTCCTGTTTTCTCATAATAACCTTCTTATTTAACGATTAGAAATAAAGATATTGGTAAATATCAAATTATGCGTTCAAAAGCCACTAAATGATTATTTTAATCCTTCCTTAAAGGGGGTCGATAATAAGTCCCCCGAAATTTCCTGATAGGAAATTTTAATAAATTGAATGCTACTAAAATGTGGCAAAATCAAGCTTTAGAGAGTT
>JAAEMD010000279.1 GCA_024225875.1 bacterium | reverse complement strand
GAAATACTTCAAAAAAGTGAAATTTTTGCAGATCAGTTCTTTTATGCAAACCTAAAAAATGATGAACTAAAAAAGAATTTGATTGAAAAAATCGGATGTACTTTACCTGTTACTTATAATTGATAATATCCAAATCCAAAAACTATGCTTAAAATATACCTATTTAACTGGTCGAGATCAAATCGATCAGGAGAACTCACCTCTCTTCCCTCCTAAAGTATGTGTACGCCCCACGGCGTACGCCCCCCCCTTATGATAGTAACATTATTAACTGTTAATAGGCCTCGGAAGGAGGTATCAGCTATAATATTCTTATGCGTCTGATACCCTCTTCCCCCTTCCGAGGCCTTAAAGCTTATGGTACAGTAACAGCATTAACTGTTATTTATACTACTTTTGGCCTACCTGTCCTAACCTTATGTATTCCATTTAATGCAAGTTCAAGATCAATATTAGATAAATGTGACAATAACTGTAAGCCTGCCCTAACAACCTCACTTTTATTTATAGTGATCCCAGAACTCAAAGCATCATGCCTTATTTGCTTGATTAATTTGTAATCATCAACAGGCATTGTGAAAGTATCCCGTTTAACTTTTTGGTATATAGCTTCATTTTCATAGGAAGGTGATTCTTCAATTTCATGAAATAGATCTATAACTTCTTTTTCAACATTTAAAGGTGGTTTTACGTTTTTTTTCTTCATATTCTAACCTAAATGTTTGGTCCTTTCATTTATTAATAAAGATTTTCAAAATGACAAAATTTTAATTATAAAGTTTGTTGGAACATGACCATAATCAAAACGAAAAAAATTATAATTAAAACATTTTGTATTCTGTTCATCCTTTTCAATTGTTGATACTTTTTTTTAAGCGTACTATTGTTTTTTTATGGCGCTTTCAAAGCTACTGACAACGTGAGCTATCTCTTGAGTACTTTTTTGAGTACTTTTTTGAACTTCATCTCGAATTTTTAAGACTGTTTGATCACTTTTTTGGTTACTTTTATATATTATTGTTTTTAGATTTTCAGCCTCAGTAAAAAATTTTTGAAAAATATCTCGGCTCTTTTGATCGTTTAAATGATATTGATTTAATTCAATGACCGTTTTACCTTTTTCTTTCTTCATAAAGACTAATGATACCTCAAATTTTATAGACGTGTGTTGGGGTCTTGAAGAAGAAAATCTCTTTATATAAGTGTTTTAACGTACGTTTACTTTAAAGAGATCAATTTTACTATTCATATCTCTGCTAAAACTTATCGATATAACTGGGCTTATGCAACTTTAATTATGCATAAAATTTTTACTAAATCTGAGGCATAAATGCAAGAAAAACCTAAGTACATAAAGCCTACTTTATGAGATTTGGCTATGATCTAATTTGGCCTTCCGATAGCAACAAAAAAAAACAACGTTAAGCAAAATTCAATTAGTATTTAATAAGTTATCCCCTTATTAAAACAGGTCTTCTAAGTATCTTACCTCCCTTGACGTAACATAGATTATATGACAATTTAAGAACGGTTTTTGAAAATAAATATGTGGTATGTTCAAAATTTATAAACCGCCCGTTTACAATCTAACATAATGAATTTAAATCATATGGTGGGTTTTACTTTTTTATTGAGTTGAAACGAGCATTTATACTTTCTTAGAGGAGCTAATTTTTAATAAAAATGTTGGTTTGTAAACAGGCGATTGTTCTAAAACCCCAAATACTTAAATATAACAAATTTATTCCAACACCTTACCATTATAGAAACATTTAATGCTTCTTAAATGCGTTAACTAATTAATTCCTTATGGCAAAATTTTACACGAATGATCCCCATACCTCAAAGGAGAAACCATGGCAAATGAAAAACAACTTGAGATATTGAAGCAAGGTATCAACGCTTGGAATATGTGGAGACTAGATAATCATGACAAGAATATAGATCTCAGTAGTGCCAATCTCAATGATGCCAATCTCAATGATGCTAATCTCAGCGGTGCCTACCTCAATAAGACCTGGCTCATGAGTGCTAATCTGAGCGGTGCTGATCTCAACGGTGCCTATCTCAGTGGTACAGATCTTAGTACTGCTAATCTTAGTGATGCCGATCTCAATAAGGCTACCCTCAGTGATGCCGATCTCTATAAAGCCAAGCTCATTAGTGCTGATCTCAGTGGCGCTAATCTCAGTGGTACAGATCTTAGTACTGCTAATCTTAGTGATGCCGATCTCTATAAAGCCAAGCTCATTAGTGCTGATCTCAGTGGTGCTAATCTCAATGATGCCTGCCTCTATGAGACCAATCTCAGCGGTGCTAATCTCAGCGGTGCTAATCTCAGTAGTGCTAATCTCAGTAGTGCTAATCTCAGTGGTGCTAATCTCAATGGTGCTAATCTCAATGATGCTAATCTCAATGATGACAAGCTCATGGGTATTGATCTACAGAGTGTTATCTTCAAAAACACAAAAAACGACAATATCGCCAAATGGCCAGAAAGGTTTGATCCTGAAGAAGTTGAGGGATTGGTTTTATGTGATTAGAAACAAAAAAAGAAATTTGAACACAGGTAACAATGTGTTTAAATCCCTTTAGGCCAGGTAGCTAGGCTATATTGCTATGGCCTAGCTACCTGACCTGAAATCTATCTCTTTGCCATAATTTTTTCCTTATTCACTTTCAACGCTCTAAACCATAGCTTTTTTTATGAGTTCTACTTTCTGTTAATTCGTTGTTCCAATTGTTGTGCGCATTAGTTATCTTTTTTTCTGGTGCCATTGATTTTATGGAACCATCCTGCTTCTTATCACGCGTAGCTATAACAATATCAGCATCTTTTTTCATACCTTTCACGTAACCTTCTAAGATTTCTTTTTGCTTTTCATTCATATTGCTCGAAATAGCCACATAACGTGTATTGCTTTCATCTTTTTTT
>JAAEMD010000278.1 GCA_024225875.1 bacterium | reverse complement strand
CTGTCCTTCAAAAAAACAAGTGGATGCAAAGCAGCCGCATCTCCTATTATACCCAATGCCGAAGCAGCGCTGCTCAGAACATAAGGATTGATATCCTTAAGAGCTTTGACAAGCGGTATTACCGCGACAGGATCACTCATATCCCCCAGTACCAAGGCTGCGATGCTGCGAATATAATAATCCAGGTCATCCAGCACTTTTTAAATTCGTTATAGGTTAAAAAGTACTGTACTACTTTTATTTGTCAATGAGTTGCTACTGAAGCAACGCCATATTCCGCAGAAGTTTCGGATTCTGCAACAACTTTTCCGCCTCTTATGATTTGTACTTTTAGAATACCGCCTTCAGTTTTTTTCTGGAAATTTACTGATACAATGTTTGCCGTAATTTTATATTGTGCAGGAACAACCCCGTCAACAGATTTCGAAGTTGATTTTCCTGTTGGTGTCGTTGCCATATATGCGCCGCTAAATTCAAGACCGGAAGTTCCGGTAACTTTCACTGTAAAATCAGATGACACAATACCACCCATTTTATTCCCTGAATCTGCGATAAACATGACATAAATAAACATACACAATAATCCAATACCAATAAGTTTTATAAATGAGGATATACATCCACCTTTTTTTTCAGACTTTGACAACCTGAAACTCTTTGCTTTTACTTCAACAGGTGCGCCACAATTGGGACAGGATTCTGCCTTTTCTGATACATCTTTTCCGCATTCGTTACATTTTATCAGTGCCATTTACTTTCTCCTTTAAATTGATTAATCTTTTAACAAGCTATATAGTTATATGACCTAACAACCACAATCGAAAAATAACTTCCCCCAATTAATCTTAATCTTAATCTGATTAAGATTAAGAAGATTTAGTATCGTACTGAAACATAACGTTTCGCTTCCCTTGCTGTCACGAACAGTGAGTGGTCAGATGGTTTTCAGATTTTAATGATCTCAATCTTTCCACCACAATAAACGTCATGCTCTATGGCTGCTTCCAATCCTTTTCGTGCTATATTCTCTGCTGAAAGTTTCATTTTGTATACCGCAAACATAGCCCCGAGAGCGTACTCGCATCCTGAACCAATAGCGTAAAATTTCAGGAATTCTGTTACTCCCATATTTGATGATACATGGAAAATACAATTACCGGTGGTAATCAAAAAATTAGCATCCAGATCGCCAAATGGTGATTCTTCATCATTGCATTGATCATTTACAAACGAATAATTTTTATGAAGAGCATGCCAGAAAGCTTTGAAAAACTGAAAAACTTCAAGTTCATTATTCAGCTTTACTGTTTTTTTCTTTGATAAATAGTCGTTCAGTATATCAGAGTATAAGCCCCAACCAGTATTTGAAAAAAGAACCGGGCCAATTCTTTTGATCTTTGAGCAATTTATGTTTTTATCACATACCTTATTTGATCCGAAATTATACTGAGAATCAGCACCTATCACAATATCTTTGCCTTTTTTTACTGCAACCACAATTGACATTATCATTCCCCTTTTAAACCAGATGATAACTAAATCAGCAGCACGGTTTTTGTCCGCTGAATTTGATGGTCAGGAGTTCTGACTCCTAACTGTCGGGGCAAATCAGTTCAAACCACTTTTTTTTTCCTGTTCTGAACCCTAAATTTATCAAACACTTATTTATTACAGGCATATGTTTTGCACTGAAAATTATTGCAACAAAAGTTTTTTTATCTGTTTCCTTATGGTTATGATAAAAATTCTTGACATTCTTTATAATGAGAGTATTACATTCTGTTAAAACAGAGGGTTCCGAAGTTGTTTTTTCAAAGAAATCATCACGATATTCGCTGTCCACGACAACATGCGGAGGCAGACTTCACCCGCCTTTACCTTTGACAGATATTGCTAACCAGGTAATCGGAAACCATAAATAAATCATAAGTTTCTTCCATACTGGAATTGTCTTATAATCATTACGGAACTCGTATGAAGGTATATCAATATTTATCAGAGATATATCTGACGGTAATTTCAGACTGTCTTTTTGTTTTGTTAAGCCAAGACTTTTGGCTGTCAAAGAATAAAGCGGATGTTTTCGGTTATTCTTGCAGTTGGCAGCCCTCTCATATAGTATAAATTTAAAACG
>JAAEMD010000277.1 GCA_024225875.1 bacterium | reverse complement strand
ACTATTGAGTTCGGGTGTAAGAAAGCTAATTTCCCAGTCAGCCATAGTATTTAATATATATAAATATACATTCATTGTTTAAATCCTTTTTTTATAAGAATTAATGTCTCCACACATGTTTTTGAAAAATAAGTTTTAATTTAAATTATACAGTACATAACTACGTAATGAAGGGTAAAACTAAAGCTACATTCAAGTGCTAAGTGCAACCTTTAAGTTTGACTGTTAAGGTCAGTTGAGTTATATCATCTTTCTTTAACGATCAAATTAAGAAAGGCTGCATATGAGTGCAAAAATATATACACAACTGACACAAAAAGAAAGATATACGCTAGAACTTCTAATACAAGAAGGCTACAGCCAAAAAGACATGAGCTTAAGGTTAGGGCGTCATAGATCAACAATATATAGGGAGATAAAAAGAAACAAAATCAGTGTCAATTCCTAATTTAGGGTGTATAGCAGGACAATTATCGATTGATAGACGAAAAAGGATAGTATCGTCCAAATTTACAACCAGAGTAAGGCAAACACTAAAAGAGAAGTTAAAATTGAATTGGAATCCTCAAGAAATTTCAGCTTATCTAAAGTTAAATGGGATTGCGAGTGTAAGTCATGAGCTGATGTATCAATACATCAATAAAGATCGTCTTACAGGGGGATATTTGTATACCCTTTTGCCTCGCAGGGGCAAAAAATACAAAAAACGGAACCTAAAATCTAGAAGAATATGGAAACATACAGAAAAGAGAAATAGTATTTGCGATCGAGGGAATGAAGCAGATCAAAGAATAAAAATAGGACATTGGGAAGGCGATACAGTTGAAGGCAAGGGGCATAAAAATGGAATAGGCACATTTGTTGATAGAAAAAGCAGATTCACCATTATTAGAAAAGTAAATGATAAAAGCTCAATTGAAATGAAAAATGCAATAATGAGAGCCTTTTCAAATTATCCAGATATCTTGAAAACTCTTACGGTAGACAATGGAACAGAATTTGCACTTCATTCTGAAATAAGCAAAGAGTTGAATACAAATATATACTTTGCTCATCCATACTCTCCATGGGAAAGAGGAACAAATGAAAATACAAATGGACTTATAAGGAGATTTTACTCAAAGGGGACAGATTTTACAAAAATATCGGAACGTGAATTTATAAAAGTACAACACCTCTTAAATGAAAGACCCAGGAAATGTCTTGGCTACAAAACTCCAAAACAGGTCTTCATGAAAGAGTTACTTAAAAATACAAAGTATTGTAACACATTAATAAATATTGGTTGCACTTGACATTTGAAAGCGCGTTTTGTAGTTTGTCTACTGTAAAATTTAAAATAAGACTTAATTTTTTAATACTTAAGTGGAGAGATTAATTGATAAAAAGAATAAATAATCCTTTTTATATCAGTAACTCATGTTACGCGTAACATGAGTTACTGATATAAAAAGGATTATTTATTCTTTTTATCAATTAATCTCTCCACTTAAGTATT
>JAAEMD010000276.1 GCA_024225875.1 bacterium | reverse complement strand
ATTCCGGTTTATCCAGTCCAGGCAGCGACTTATTTAATCCTAACCTGATATAATCTGCATCTGATCCAGGATAGTATTCCATATCCATATTCAATCTCATAAAATCCAGACCTTTATTATAAAAGAGGTTATATTGATTAAATAACCCGACATAAGAATCTGATGATCTTTGCAGCTGATAGTAAACATATACTTCAGAATCAATACTGCTAAATCTCTTTTTCAAATTTTGTTTATAAGAAAAAATACAGGAGTTCCGGATATCATCATCAGGAAAAAGCCAGGTGGATATATTACAGTTATAGCCATATATATAGTCAAAAAATTCAAACTGATCTGGTCTATCCAGTCCAAACCCAAGATGATGATAAGATGACGTAGTTTTTGAGGCCTTATTTAAACGGTAAGTAAACTCCAGGCCGCCTTCCGGTTGATTTTCATAGCCGGATAAGGTCAATAAATAAAAATTATCATTACTGTTCTGGCTAAACTGACTCTGAATACCTGAATATAATCTAAAATTAGAAAATCCATATAGTTTAATATCGTTTCTGGAATGAAGATTAAGATTAACATAATCAGAGTATGGATCATGATGAAAAGCCATGCCCGAAATATCAATATTAACTTTCTGTTCATTCACATTAATTTGATTATCAAATTGATAGTAGAGATTTTTGAAGTTACCGTCAGAATATTGAATAACACTGTTACCTTTAACCCCTTTTACTGGATTATACACAAATCCAGCCTGTATAATGCTGGACTGGCTGTTACTATATACTGTATCCAGGTAGCTGACACTAAATTTATCCTGCCCCTTATTATTTTTATAGTTACCATCAGAATTATCAGGACTGCTATACCTGATATCAGCAAGGTCATTTAAAATATTTTCATATTTTTCCAGCCTTGTTGTAATTAATCCTGTATTATCTACAGTTAAATCTTTAACCTCTTTATAAAGCTCCAGATTTTTTATATGCTTTTGTAAATAATAAAGAGAAGCTTCCGCGCTATCATTATCGCCAGCATCAATATATTCACTAACTTTATCTGAGTAAAAATCAACAAGAATAATAGTTCCTGCTAAATCAGATCCAGCATGAACCTGAGCAGCAGGAAGTAAACATAAAATAAAACATATAAAGACAAAAAGGTTCTTTATTTTTAAGATAGCTGTCAAAAAAACTCCTGTTTGAAATAAAAAAAACTGCTGTATCTGATCACAGGCAATTTTACTTTTAAAAACAACTGAATATATAGCTGGTACAAATTGAAGTGTCCATTTAAATGGCTGAGTGCAGTTTCACAAACGTACATAAACGAAGTCATTTGAAAACTTTAAGTGTCGGACATTTTACTTTGGAACAGCTATATAATCTTTTTTCAAACATTATATACTTCTATTATTACTTTCTCATAATATTCTTTTATTATAATAGACTATTATGTAACAGCCAGACCTGCAATTATTTACTTACTGCATTTATAAAAAGCAGGCAAAACTACTGGATCCTGTTCAAATATTATATTAATACGATGGAACATCATATCAAGAACAGTTATAATGATTAAGCTTATTATAAGCTGGTACAAATTTAACTGTCCGTTTAAATGGGAAAGTGCAGTTTCACAAACGTACATAAACGAAGTCATTTGAAAAGCTCAGTGTCAGACATTTTACTTTGGAACAGCTATAAATATAGTTACCTTGAATTACAAAAAAACATAAAAAAGATTTAATGAATTATATAGGATCAAAACGCAGTCTTTTAAGCAGTATCAAAAATATTCTGATAAACAATAACGTTCCAGTTAACGGGATTGCTCTGGATTTATTTTCCGGAACAGGGGCTGTATCCAAATTATTAAAATCCATGGGTTATATAACCTATGCCAATGACTGGCAGTATTACTCGTATATTACAGCTTATGCATTTATAGGTATAAATAAAGTTCCTGAATTTACAGGGCTGGCAAGTATAGCTGGAGCTAAAAGTAACAGCGCCAGTAACAGCATTTTAAACTACCTTGAAACATTACCTTTAAAAAAAGGGTTGTTTTCTAACGAATATGGCGAGAACGGAAGCAGCAGCAGACTATACTTTTCAGAAGAAAATGCACAGAAAATACAAGCTGTCAGAGATCAGATAGACAGCTGGAAAAAAGGAAACTTTATAACAGCAAAAGAAGAAATGTGGCTTATTGCCTGCCTCCTGGAAGCTGCCGATAAAATTGCAAATACATCTTCAGTTTATGGTGCCTACCTGAAAAAAATCAAAAGTTCTGCCAGCTGTAGTTTAAAAATAAAGGCATTAAAACCTGTCCTATCCAGTTATGATTCTGAAAAACATAAGATATTCTGCATGGATTCCATAGAATTACTCCAGAAGATAACTGAAACAGTTTGTCTTACTTACGTTGATCCGCCATATAACCAGAGACAGTATTCATCTAATTATCATATTTTAGAAACGATTGCCAGATGGGATTTAGACAATTTTGAGCCAAGAGGCGTTACCGGATTAAGAAACTCATCTGATCAAAAGTCAGAATACTGTATGAAACTTAAAGCTGAAAACGCATTTGAGAAACTGGTAGCCAGTATCAATTCTGACTATATACTGTTTTCCTATAACAATGAGGGCCTCTTACAGGAGCGCAAGTTATTGAAGCTGATTAATAAAAAATTTGAGATTATTAAGTTTCATAAAATCAAGTATCGGCGTTTCAAGTCTGATCTAGAGAATGAAAACAGAAGCTTTAAATCTAACTCAACAAATGAGTTTTTGATACTTGGCAAATTAAAATTCTCGTCATCCAGGTCCAGGCAGGCATAAAGTAAATTGATTTTCACAGACTGCCTCCAGTAATATATTGATAGAACAGGTACTTTTTCACCGTTAAAAATACGTTTATAGCTGGTACAAATTGAGCTGTCCGTTTAAATGGCTGAGTGCAGTTTCACAAACGTACATAAACGAAGTCATTTGAAAACTTTAGTGTCGGACATTTTATGTTGGAACAGCTATACAAAAAAATACAAATTATATACTCATTATAAACCAGTATTTTTTTAGTCTTGATATCATTATCTCAATTAGTTATCATGTATATGCAAAAGGTTCTACCTGGTTTATAGTTTAGACCATTAGATTTTTTAAAGAATATTCATTCAAATTATACGCTTTAAATTAAAAATCATTTAAAGAAGTTAAAATAGAAAACAAAAAACTCTTATTTATTTCGTTTTCAGAGTCAAGTATTTACTTATCATTAGAAAGGATAATAAATTTGCAGATATTGAAAATTGTTTTGGGAATATCGTTTATTTCAGCCTTATTTTCCTGGATCAAAAAGAGGGCAAAGAAAGATAATCATAAAAAATATCATCACAGGCCGTCAGGAAAGAAGAGTGTTTTTTATACGCCAGGCATAAAAAAAACAACTCCTGAAAAACAGGATAAATATGAAGGTCTGAATGATGGGATGGGTTAAGTATCTCAGCCTCATTTCCCATCAACACTATTGTGGGCCAGTTTAGACAAATTTAACTGATCAGATCGGAAAACAACATTTTCATAAATTATAGAGAATAAATTTTTGAAGCTATAACCAGCATCTCAAAGTTTGCTGTTGTCAACCTGTCTTCTCTCGAAAATCTGCCGGTTTTTGCACCAAAAATATCAACCTTCTTAAAGCCCAGAGACTTTAGAAGCCAGGTAATCTCAGATGGCACATAGTATCTTTCATTACATTCCAGGGTTTTACTGTTTCCCAGGTCATCTGTAATTTCTGTAATGTTATGATCACGAAAAGTCATTAGATCAAAAGTATTACTTCTATATGTTGCACCGCCATGACTTTCGGAAGCACAGAATTTTTCTACTGAATTATATAGAGGGAACAGCCCGTTTAAAGTGGTAAATATCAATTTGCCAGATTTTTTCATTGCTCTGGCAGCATTACTAAGGATTGTATAATTCATTTCATCAGTTTCCATGAGCGGAAAACCTCCTTCACAAAGCATAATTACTGCATCAAATTCAGCATTAAATTTTATGAGTCTGGCATCCTGCTTATAAATTTTTATTGTCAGGTTCTCGGCATCCGCCTTTTCCTGAGCCCTTTTGAGTTGTGATTCGGAAATATCAATGCCGGTTACTTTATAACCTCTTCTGGCAAGCTCAATTATATGCCTGCCCGTACCACAGCCTATATCTAAAATACTGATAGTTTTATTGAAATTTAATTCTTCTTCAATAAAGTCACACTCACCAGAAGTTCCCTGCACAAAACACTCCTGATCATACTTTTCCGCATAGTTTTCAAATAAAATTTCGTACCACTGTTTCATAATGTTATAATCAATATTATATCAAAAATTCGGAGGGTTTTCATGAAAAACAAAATATTTTTTCCAGGCATAATTTCAGGAGCCTGCATATCTATAGCAGGCCTGATAATTGGTACCGCCTTTAATACAGTTTTCCCATCTGTAGCTGCTGAATATAAAAATATTGAAATTTTCAGAGATATGAAGGATCCTTTAATGGCTGTTTTCTGGCTATACCCTTTCATTCTTGGGATCGCTCTTTCCTGGGTATGGAACATAGTAAAACCAGTTCTGAAAGGCTCTGAAAAGCAAAACATAACCAGCTTTGCACTGGCCTACTTTATTATTGCACAACTGCCTGGAATGTTAATTACTTACAGCAGCTTTCAGCTCTCTGCACTAATAGTTTCAAGCTGGGCTTTAAACGGCCTGGTTAACGGATTTATAGTTGCCTTTTTCTCTTCAAAGTTTAATAAATAAAATATAAAATTATTGATGTAAATCAGAGTAATTAGATACATTTCTATGGCACGTTTCAAAAATATTTTAAACTTCTAAGTTCGAAGCTGGTCAACATCTTTAAACATAGAACTTAGAACTAAAAAACTCAGCACTTTTCTGCTTCTACTGGCCCACAATAGTGTTGATGGGAAATGAGGCTGATCTACACGATACCATATTTTTGTTTTGATATTTCTGCCAGATACCCTGTCGCTGGCATACTCGGTACTGTTATTCCCGGTAGCTCTGCATCTCTGGCATATAAATCGCTGGATGTATCTGCTATCTGATTTTATTTTATAAAAACCATACTTTTTAACCTTCTTATCGATCATACATTCCGGGCATCTCATATTTTAGATGGCAGCAATATTAACTATTAATGTTAATTTAATGCTGATATATATAATATGGCGTTTATATGCCGGGTCTTTATCAACACTATTGTGGGCCAGTTTGTACTTATTGAGGTATGTTTTTAAACATTATTGCTTTGACTTGAATAAAAAAATCCTGGGTTATTAGGCCCTTTGCAGTTAACGCTTGTTTCAAGGTATCCTGATTTATCAACTTGCAATATTTCCCGAAATCAGACCTTTTCTTACTATCAATATCTAAATTCCCATATACAAACACATCTAATCGCGTTTGAGTTGAACTTCCCTTATCAAGGAATCCTTTATATTTGCTTTGAGCAGTCAACGGATCAATCATTTGTTCTTTCTGGCTCAGATTATATGTATATCTCACATAGAGATTTAGTAACGAAAGAGAAAAAAGATCTGCTTTTAATAGATCAGATTTCGAACGGTGTTCACTGTTTTTTAAGACTTCCTCTGGATATAATGATACATCTTTACAACGCGCCTTATCCAGAAGAATCTGTTCTTCTGGAGAAAGCCACCCTTCTGTACCAGATATATTATTTACAGGAATATTTTCTTCATATAATTCTGAGCCACTTAATTCATTCAAAACTTTTGATTCCACGATTTTGCAGTCTCCCAGATCAACTAACTTATATGTATCTGTAAAATATTCCCACATAACATTCTCTGGTTTTATATCACTATGTATAACTCCCAGTTCACTAAGAAAGTGCATACCGTTTATTACATGTTGATTAAGCTTGTATACTTCCTGATTATTGAAACTTTTCGGCATGACAGTAAGTTTTGCTCTTAAATTATATCCTTGAACATATTCTAACTTCAGTGCAAATTGTCCCAGGAGGTTATTGTCAGCATTAACTTTCCCCATAAAATCTAATCCGCTAATATTTTCCAGGCCTAAAGGACTTTTTAAAGATTTGTATATATCTTTATAGAAAAGAAGGGCTCTGCCAACCATAATCTCTGATACAGCTTTATAATAATTTTGTTCACTTGCTATTTTAATAAATTTAATTACACGAAATCCGTTTGTTTTATTGTTTAAAAAAGCATATATTCTGGAACTGCTATCCTGCGGGTTAAAAATTACCTGGTTAAAATCGAATGCAACATCGCCGTCCATTATCTGCAGGGATTTATATTCAGGTTCTACCTGTCTGTTGACAGTAAGTTTACCAGCTTTCATAAATAAGAAACTGCCCATATCCATATTTTTATTTTTTTGATTAATAAAATTTGAATTTAAAAGCTTAATATTCAGGTTCCGGAGACGATTTATTTTGTTTCTTATATAAGAAATATCTTTATTATTATCATTCTTATATTCATCATCATTTTCTTTATAATCTGTATGATTATTTTGAATTTTAAGATCTTTAAATGGAGTTACGATACTCGGGGTACTTTCATTGTTATTAATGTTTAATGAGTTTAAATTAAGATTTTTATCATTATTATTTTCACTAGGAGTCTGTCGTTCTTAAGCAGAGATGATAAAATATAAGGAAGAAGAAATAAATCAGCGAGGTAAAAAATGACAAGATTTAAAACCGCCGATAGAAATACACCT
>JAAEMD010000275.1 GCA_024225875.1 bacterium | reverse complement strand
TGTTTTAATAAAAACCGGGCTTGGCTTGTCCTGACCGGAACTGTTATTTGTTATTATTTCATGAATCATGAACTGTTCTCTAAGATGATATTGTATAATAACGAATGGGTATGGAAGGAAGTACACTGGCTTAAGCTGCCGGAATATCTCCCTTTTTATGTCCTATTAATATATGGATGGCTAAGGGCAAATTTGCCAGTAAGGCATAAAGCCACTAAAACCAGTATAAACTTAGTGACTTAGTGTCTTCGTGGCAGTCCTTTTCTTTTTTTACGTAAAGTTTTATTGGAGGTAGAAGTCAAAATGGAAATAAACGAAAAATCGGTTTTTTACGTTCCGGATTATTATCATATAGAAGAAGACCCCCTTCATCTGTTTTTAGACCCTGAAATGCCGAACTGGATTATCACTGATAAAAAGGGCAGTCAGATTATGGATGATATTAAAAACTGCAAAAATGTTAAGGAGCTGATGCACAACTATGCAAATAATTTTGAAATGGACTACACCAGGGCATGGCTGGAAGTTCATATGTTTTTAAAGGACCTGATACGGTCTAAATTCCTGGCATCAGAACCGATAAAGAAAGTTACTTACACAGGACGTTCAAATTTCATTCATGCGGACAAACTCAATGAATTGTGGA